>JAITAQ010000066.1 GCA_031283985.1 Endomicrobium sp.
AAAGCTTTGTCATGGCTTTTAGACAATTTTTGGCTTGCAGCGGTTATAATATTTGCTGTGATATTTCAGACGGAAATACGTAATCTTTTGGCTCAAGTAGGCGGTCATCTGTGGGGATCTAAAGCAAAAATCAAGGATTCTTACTTAATTGAAATAATTGATGCTGTTGAAGATTTAAGCTCTTCAATGGCGGGGTGTCTTATCGCTATAGAAAATGAAATTGGCTTAAAAAATTTTACGGAGACAGGCGTGTCACTTAATGCCGATATTTCTAGAGAACTTCTTCTTTCAATTTTTAAGAATAAATTTGCTCCTTTGCATGACGGTGCAATTATAATTTCCAACACTAGGATAATATCTGCGGGCTGTGTTCTCCCTTTAAGTCATGACACGAATGTAAAATTGTTTGGGACAAGGCACAGAGCTGCCCTTGGATTAAGCGAAGTGACAGATGCCGTTGTTGTTGTTGTTTCAGAAGAAACTGGACAAATTTCGGTGGCTCATGATAGTAAGTTGCATGGTAATATCTCTCTCTCAAAACTTCGGGAGATAATCAATACAAACGGCGAGGTTTTGAGAACAAAATGACAAGACTATTTGCAAAAATCAAAAAAAAATGGCATCTGAAGGTGCTTGCGTTTATTCTTGCACTTTTTGTATGGCTATACGCGAGATATATGTAAATGAAAATATTTGGCACAGATGGAATTAGGGGAGATTCTTCTAAATTTCCATTTGATAATACTACTCTTAATATTATAGGTTGTTCTATAGCCGAAGTTCTGGGTGACAATAAGCGTGTTCTTATTATCCGCGACACTAGAGAGTCCGGCAAAAGGATACAGACAAAACTTTCTGAAGGAATGTCTGCTATTGGAGCCAAGATGGTGCTTGGTAGCATTATGCCTACGCCCGCAGCTTCTTTGCTTGTAAAAAATGGGAATTATTGCGCTGCAGTTGTTATATCGGCAAGTCATAACCCTTATACAGACAACGGAATTAAAATTTTTAATTCTAATGGATATAAACTTTCAAGCTCAATAGAAGAGAAAATAGAAGCAAAGATAAATAAATACATCACTTCAAAGGACGTTTTGCCAATAAAAAAGATATCTTTAAAAGAAAATTCAGGACTTATAAAGTTTTACGAAAATTTTATTATAAAAAATTTCTCTGGTAAAAAACTTAAAGGCAAGACCATAATTTTAGACTGTGCGCATGGTGCTTCCTATAAATGTGCTCCGCACATTTTAAAAAAATTGGGTGCAAGTGTTATATCATTAAACGTTAATCCTAATGGTAAGAATATAAATTTAAGCTGTGGTGCATTACACCCTCAATCTCTGTCTAAAGCTGTAAAAGAATATAAAGCTTTTTGCGGATTCGCTTTTGACGGTGATGCTGATAGATTGATATGTGTTGACGAAAACGGCATGATAAGAGACGGCGATTATTTTTTATCTTCAATGTCTATATGGTTGAAAAGTAAAAAAAAACTTAAAAACAATATTTTAGTTTCAACTGTTATGGCAAATATGGGATTGTTCCACGCTTTAAAGAAAGAAAAAATAAAAGTTATATCTTCTAAAGTCGGCGACAGATATGTTATGGAAGATATGAAGAAACATAAAGCCTCTCTTGGCGGAGAGCAGTCAGGCCACTTCATATTTAAAGATATATTAGCTACTGGTGATGGAATTTTGAGTTCTGTTATGATTCTTTCTGCTTTGAGCAGTACAGGCAAAACAATGTCAGAATTTATGAATGTTATTGAAAAAATTCCACAGATTTTAGTACATAGAAAAGTGCTGAAGAAAGTTCCTTTTGAAAAACTTTTTAACTCGTATAATCTAATAAAAGCTTGCGAAAAATCTCTCGGTTCTGATGGACGTGTGCTTGTAAGATATTCAGGCACAGAAAATCTTTTGAGGGTTATGGTTGAGGGTAAAAATGTTGACGAGATTAAAAATATTGCCGAAAGTATAGCCGATGCAGTTGAGAAAGAAACATCTGTACAATAAAGCAGAGAGGCGGAAAGATGATAAAATTAGGCATAAATATTGATCACATAGCTACGTTAAGGCAATCTCGCAGAGAAGGTGTTCCGTCGGTTGTTGAAGCTGCTTGTGTGTGCGAAAAAGCTGGAGCTGATGGGATTACTGTTCATTTAAGAGAAGATAGAAGACATATTCAAGACTATGACGTTTATAACTTGCGGGAAATTTTAAAAACTAAATTAAATCTAGAAATGGCTGCGAGTGAAGAAGTTCTTGGCGTTGCTTTAGATGTTAAGCCGGATTCTGTGTGTATAGTTCCGGAAAAAAGGGAAGAACTTACCACCGAAGGCGGTCTTGATGTTAAAAATAACAAAGAAAATCTTTCTAGTATTATATCTAAGCTTAAAAAAGCTGGAATTGTAGTTAGCATATTTATTGATGCGGATCTAGAACAAGTTTCTGCTTGTTCTGAAGCTGGAGCAGATGCGGTTGAGTTGCATACTGGAAAATACTCTTTACTTTTTAAAGAAAGCGGTTCTTCGTCAAGAAAATGTAAAGGTGAGCTTAAGAGAATTACTGAAGCTTCAAAGGAAGTTCTTAAAAGAAAGCTTATATTAAATGCAGGACATGGACTTGATTATGAGAATGTAGGTCAAATCTGTAAAATTCACGGAATGAATGAGTTTAATATCGGATTTTCAATAATTTCTAAAGCAATATTTGATGGTATTCAAAAAGCTGTTTTTGATATGAGAAAACTGATAGAGCAGAATTCAAATTTGTAAATTCAGAGAGGTCTACGCATGTGCGGAATAGTGGGTTATATAGGTGAAAAAAATGCTGTAGATATAGTTCTTGCTGGATTAAAAAAACTTGAATATAGGGGATATGATTCTTCAGGCATTGCTGTTGTTAAAGATGGACAGCTGCAAATTAGACGAAGCGTAGGCAAATTAAAAAATCTTGAAGAAAGTATAGAAAAAAAACATTTAGAAGCGAATATCTCTATAGGTCATACTCGTTGGGCTACGCACGGTAAACCTTCGGAAGAAAATGCTCATCCGCACACAGATCCGACTAAAAGTATAGTTATAGTTCATAATGGAATAGTAGAAAATTATGCCGAATTAAAATCAGATCTTGAAAAAGAAGGCGAGGAATTTAAATCTGAAACCGATACTGAAGTAATAGCTCAACTTATAAAAAAACATTACAACAATAATTTGCTTTTTGCAGTTCAGGAAACTCTTAAAGAAATAAAAGGTTCATATGCTCTTGGCGTAATATGTAAAGATGAGCCAGATAAAATAATATGCGCAAGACAAGATGCTTCTCTTATCGTTGGCATAGGCAAAGGTGAAAACTTTCTAGCTTCAGATATTCCAGCACTACTTTCTTACACCCGCGATATGATTTTTCTTGAAAACGGCGATATCGCTGAATTGACTGCCGACAGAATAACAATAACTGATATTGAAAATAACGTAAAAAACAGAGAAGTAAAAAATATAAAATGGGATTGTGTACAGGCTGAAAAAGAAGGTTATAAACATTTCATGCTTAAAGAAATACATGAACAGCCTAGAACTATTGAGGATACTTTCAGAGGTAGAATTTATCCAGATGAAGGTCGTGTTTATATTGAAGAGGTTAAATTGTCAAAAGAAGATGTTAAAAATATATCAAATATTTATATCGTTGCTTGCGGAACTTCTTATCATTCTGGGCTTATTTCAAAATTTCTTTTTGAGAATTTTGCAAAAATAAATACAGAAGTTGATATAGCGTCGGAGTTTAGATACAGAGAGCCTATTTTAAATGATAGGGTTCTTGTTATAGTCATTTCTCAATCAGGAGAAACAGCAGACACTTTAGCGGCTCTAAGGCTTGCTAAGAGCAAAGGCTGCATAACTTTAGCGATTTGCAATATTGTTGGATCTAGCATTAGCCGTGAGGCTGACCATGTGCTATACACTCACTGCGGACAGGAAATAGGTGTTGCATCTACGAAAGCTTTTACTGGGCAGATCGCTGCTCTTTATATACTTGCATTAGATTGGGCATGTAGAAAGGAAAGTCTTTCAAAAGAACAGTTAAAAAAATATTTAAAGGAATTATGGGAAGTTCCTGTAAAGGTAGGAAATTTTTTAAAACAGGCGGAAGGTGTTCATGAAGTTGTCAAAAAATTTGCACATAAAAGGGATTTTTTATACTTAGGTAGGAATGTTAATTATCCCGTTGCTCTTGAGGGCGCGTTAAAGTTAAAAGAGATTTCTTATATACATGCCGAAGGGTATGCAGCTGGTGAAATGAAGCACGGTCCTATAGCTTTGATTGATGATGAGATGCCTGTGGTTGCTATAGCTGTTAAGAGCAGAGTTTACAAAAAGATAATTTCAAATATTGAAGAGGCAAAGGCAAGAGGCGGTACTATTATATTAATAGCAAGCGAATCTGACAAAACTGCTTCAGACAAGGTAGACAACGTAATATATGTTCCGGACTGCGACGAGTTCATTTCCCCTATTTTATCTGTAATTCCTCTCCAATTGTTGTCTTATTATATGGCGGTGATGTTAGGTTGCGATGTTGACCGTCCTAGAAATCTTGCCAAATCAGTTACAGTTGAGTAAGTTTTGTTTTGTATTTTTATCTAAGACTGTGACTGAAATGCTTTAGAAACTTACCTGCATGGAACGGTATTTTATTTAGACAGATTGTTTGTTATAGTCTGTGAAGTTACAGATTCTAGTTTCAATTTTTTTAGAAATCTTATAATTAAAAAGTTTAAAATGAAAATAGGCATAGATATAGAAGAGGTTAAAAGATTTGATAAGTACGTGAAAGATAAAACATATCTTAAACGTATATTTTCAAAAGAGGAAATATTATATTCTTTAGCTAAAAAAAATGCAGCGCAGTATTTAACTGCTCGCTTTGCGGCTAAAGAAGCCGTATGGAAGGCTTTAAGCTCAAAGAATAAGAAACTTATAATAACCGATATATCTGTCAGAAACGATAAAGATGGCAAGCCTCAAGTTTATGTAAAGAATAATAAATATAATAAAATAAATATATCCTTGTCTCATACGAAAAAATACGTTGTTGCGGTAGCAATTGCTTTTTAACGTTATGAAGAAACAAGAAATTAAAAACTTCATCTGTAAATTAAAAAGAAAGCCTGACAGTCACAAATATGATTTTGGACATGTTTTAGTCATTGCAGGTTCTAAGACCATGCCCGGCGCTGGAGCTTTATGCTGTTTAGGAGCATTTTATTCTGGAGCAGGTCTTGTAACATATGCTGTTAAACAAAACTTTTTAATTCAAGCTTGTTCATTGTCTAGACCAGAGACACTATTTTACATATATAAAACAGCATCGGATATTCTTAACTACGTCAAATTAAGAAGAGTTACATCTATAGTTGTAGGACCTGGACTTAAATCAGATTATAAATTTGTTCATAAAATTATTTCTTCAGTTAATATTCCTATAGTTTTAGACGCTTCCGGAATTTCTGTTTTTAATGGTATTTCAGACAAGCTTAATGACGCAAAATCTAATCTTATACTAACACCTCACTTAGGGGAATTTTCTAAACTTTTGAATATTTCACTTGATTCTATAAAAAGTAACAGAGCAAAAATAGCAGTGGATTTTGCTAACAAAAATTCTCTTATATGCGTTCTTAAAGGTAAGGATACGCTTGTTATTTCAGATGAAGAAATTTATATAAATAATACAGGTACTCCTGCTATAGCTACAGCAGGAAGTGGCGATGTTTTGAGCGGGATGATAGCTGCATTTATAAATATTGGCGATGATATTTTTGAGGCTGTAAAGTTTGCAGTATTTGTTCATGGATTAGCAGGAGAGTTGGCTGAGAAAGAAAAATTCCAAATAAGTATTGTTGCAAGCGATATAGCTGAAAATATTTATAGAGCCATAAAGCAAATTTCGCATTGATTATATATATATTGAGACAAAATGGATTTTGAAAGAAAAGTTATAGAAAACAGAAGTCATATACATAAAAATCCAGAGCTAGGTTGAAAAGAATTTAAAACTGAAAAATTCATTGAGTTTAAACTTAATGAATTGAAAATTCCATATAAACGAGTTGTCGGTACTGGGGTGGTCGGTATTATAAAATAAAATTTTCTTGGAAAACAATAGCTTTAAGGGCTGATATAGATGCTTTAGGTGTAAATGATTGACTATGAGTCAGTAAATACAGGAGTTATGCATGACTTGTGGTCATGATGCGCACACTGTGATAATGCTTGTAGTGGCAGAGCTTTTAAACATGAAAAAAACGAATTGAATTGAAATATAAAATTTATTTTTTAACCAAATGATATAAGGACAAAGCCGCGTTAGTTGAAGCAATCAGTTTTGTAAATATGGCGTAAAGTATTATATCAAGAGAATTGACGCTTTGGAAATTGCTTATAGCGTTAAATGTAAAGTTGACTATATTCCACTTATATGGAACGCTTTAATAAACATACCTAAGACTACTGAAGCTGGCATAAAAGCGGCTAAAGAATTTTATGGCAAACAAAATGTTGAAATATTGCAAAAACCATCTATGTGGGAGTTCAAATTACCCAAGACATACGGGGCGCGATAGCCAAGTAGTTATTCTTCCAAAAGCTCCCGTTTGGATTTTTGCTTATTGGGAGATCTCTTTTGATAATTTTGGAGAATTGTCAAGACAATACAATGCCGAGTTTGACTTTTCTGCTTTTGTAATTTAGAGTTTATGACGCTACAGTCATGGATTTCCTATGCGGGATTTATTTTTAAGAATAGAGAATTTATATGTGTCCCAAAATCTAATCTTCTTATTGCTAAAATGTATTATGACCATTTTCAAGACTGCAAAAAATTATGAAATAAATACAATGGAAATATCTTTAATGGTTTCAAAAAAGTGCAGTTTTTAGAAAAGATTAAAGTTATCACACGTTGTGCTATGCATAGTTTTTTGCCTTTTATGAATAGATTGAAAGAGCAGAAATTTTTTGACAAAAACATATTTTTAAATACAGTTGTAAACATTGTATGTAAATTTGCAGGAGTAAGTTCTGCCGCGATTATTCTGTTGGATAAAATGAAATGATACGAAGAAACCTTTTTTATTTTGAAATTGTAAAAATGTTAGTAAGAATGATAGTCGACAAAGACCATTACACTTTTAATCATTCATACAGAGCTTGACAATACGCCAAACTTATAGCCGAGAATCTGAATCTTCCTTTAGAAGTAGTAAGGCAAATAGAATTTGCCGCTTTGATGCATGATATGGGAAAAATTGGCATAACAGGAGACATATTTTAAACAGAGTTACTAGTCTTACAGAAGGTGAGAAAAAAGTAATTAAAATGCACCCTATTATTGTATATAACATTCTTGCTCCGTTACTTTTTCTACCTTCGGTTGTGCCGCTTGTTTTATATCACCAAGAATGGTATAACGTCAAAATGTATACCGAGGGTTTATCAGGATAAGAGATTCTTTAGAGAAAAGCTGGAAAATGAGGAAAGAGCTTTCAGAATTTATAAATTTAGGAAAAACAATAATATTTTATGAATCGCTACACAGAATACTTAAAATCGTTGAAATATGTCTAGAAGTATTTGGTGAAAATACTAAAATTTGTCTTGATAGAGAATTGACTAAAAAGTTTGAAGAATTTATAAGGGAAACAATAAAAGAAGTGTTGGAAAATATAAAAGATAGAAATAATTTGCTTTGAGGAGTTTATGTTTTAATATATCCTCAAAGCAATGAGTGGAATGGAGGGGGAAAGAAAGTGATTAGAGCAGGAATTATAGGAATAACTGGGTACACCGGCGAAGAGCTTTTAAAGCTTCTTTCAAAGAGCGATGATGTTAAGATAGCTAAGATTTATGGTAGGAGTTCGTCGGATGAAAGGGATTTGAAAGACATTTACCCAGAATTTTCCGGTTTAAATTTAAAAGTAGAACCTTTGAACATAAAACAAATACCAGTTAACTGTGATATTATTTTTCTCGCTTTGCCTCACGCTATTGCTTTTGGAATAGTTCCACATCTTATTGATTTGGGCATAAAAGTTATAGACCTCTCAGCAGATTTCAGATTAAAAAGCGCTGAGGTGTATGAAGAATGGTATAAGGTAACCCATACAGCGAAAGATTATATAAGCAAAGCTGTTTACGGTTTATCTGAACTTAACGACAAAGAAATTAAAAATGCATTTTTAGTTGCAAACCCGGGTTGTTACCCTACAAGCATTATTTTAGGTTGTGCTCCTGCGATAAAAAATGGATTTGTAGATTTAGAAGGAATAGTTATAGATTCTAAAAGTGGTATTTCAGGTGCAGGCAGGAAATCTGCTCTGAAATATTTTAAAAACGAACACCCAAACTTTAGAGCCTATAAAATTGCTGGGGGTCACAGACATATTCCAGAAATAGAGCAAGAGCTTGCAAAGCTTTCTGGTGAAAAAGCAACTGTAAGTTTTACGACTCATATCATGCCTGTTGAAAGAGGAATGCTTTCAACTATTTATATAAATCTTAGACAAAATGTTAAGACATATACAGTAATAGAAAAATATAGAGAATTTTATAAAGGTAGAGAATTTGTAAAAGTTCTTGATGAGGATGTAATACCTGGAATTAAAGAGGTTGCAAACACAAATTTCTGTAAGATAAGTGTAAAGATAGATGAAAGAACAAAAAGACTTATTATCGTTTCAGTTATAGATAATTTAGTAAAAGGTGCTTCGGGACAGGCAGTTCAGAACATGAATCTTATGTTTGGTTTGCCGGAAACTGCAGGCTTAATATAGGAGAAAATTTAAATGCTTCCAAAAGGTTTTAAAGTGGGTGGAATTCGTTCAGAATTGTCAAAAAAAGAAGGAAAGAAAGATTTGGCTCTTTTTATTTCCGATGTTCCTGCTAGTACGGCAGGTATTTTTACACAAAATGTAGCAAAGGCTGCTCCTGTTCTTTTAGATATTGAAAGATTAAAAACGGGAAATAAATTTTCAGGCATTATAGCAAATTCTGGTTGTGCTAATGCTTGTACAGGGACTAAAGGGTTAGAAGACGCTGAGTATATCTGTTCAACATGTGAAACTATTTTTGAGTTGGATTCAGTCTCGTTGCTATGCGCTTCTACAGGAGTTATCGGGCAATATTTAAATATTTTTAAAGACACTTTTACTGAAAAAATTAAATTGTTGAGAGATAGTATTGGAACTTCTCTTAAAAATGAAGAAGAAGCTGTTCTCTCCATAATGACTACAGATACGCTTATAAAGAAGATTGAGAAAGAAGTTGTTGTTAAAAGTGGCAAAATTAGAATTTGGGGTTGTGTCAAAGGTGCAGGAATGATTCATCCTAATTTGCAGGGGCTTCATGCTACAATGCTTTCCTTTATATTAACGGATGCTGATATAGAAAGTGAAAATCTTCAGGTAATTTTAGAAGAGGCTGCAGATAAATCTTTTAATTGTGTTTCTGTTGACGGAGACATGTCAACAAATGATACTGTTATTGTTTTGGCAAATGGTCAAAGTGGAATTGGTAAATTATCTAAAGAAGATTTGGCTATTTTTGTAAATGCTTTTGACGAGTTGACTTTGGATCTTGCCAAGTCTGTTGCCAAAGACGGCGAGGGTGCTACTAAATTTGTTGAAATTGAAGTAAAAAATGCTAAAACAAAAAAAGATGCAAAACTTATAGCTTCTACCATTGCCACTTCTCCTCTTTTTAAAACAGCCATGTTTGGCTCCGACGCTAATTGGGGTAGAATTATTGCTGCTTCAGGCAGAGCTGGTGTAGATTTTGATATAAACAAAGTTAATATATATATTGGAGGTATTCATACTTTTAAAGACGGTTTTGCTTTAAAATTCTCTGAAGATGATGCTAGAAAGTTTCTTTCTAGGAAAGAAGTTAAAGTGATTGTGGATTTGAGTATGGGCAGCGAATCAAGCAAGTATTATACGTGTGATTTTTCGTATGATTATATACGCATCAATGGGGACTACCGTTCATGATTGGATATTGTCTTTTATTAAACAGTCATCACATCTAAACTCAAAAATATTTGTGTTTCCCTGTTGAATGCATAGAAAAGTTTTTTGAAAATCTTGTAGAAATATCTTTTAAAGAGTATATTTCCGAGACTGAAATTGACGGTGAAACACAAAAGCTTATTAATTTGTATTGTAGCAGTCATGCTAGTGTTTTTTTTATATCTTGATACAAAGGTAAATATTATTTATGACTTTAAAGATTTCAGCAAAAGATCATGATGCCCATAAGAAAACTGCTGAAATAATAAAAAATGGCGGGTTGGCTATAGTTCCTACGGAAACTGTTTACGGTTTTGTTGTTGACGCTTTTAATATTGATGCTCAAAAAAAAATTTACAAAATTAAGGGAAGAAGTCAAAAAAAACCTCTAATTCTAATGACGTCTCATATTGAAAGCATTAAAGTGCTTGTTGACATTCCAAAAAAAGCTCTTGAAATTACTAAAAAGTTTTGGCCTGGACAATTAACGCTTATATTTCCTACTACAACAATAGGTAAAATAGTGTCAAGTGGAAGAAAGAACTTGGGTGTAAGAATTCCAAATAACGCATTTATGCTTAAACTTCTTCAAGAGATAAAAAAACCTGTTTTTACAACTTCTGTTAATGTTTCAAACAAAAGCAGCGCAAAGACTTATGAAGATGCTTTAGATTTTAACGGAATAGCTGATGTTATAATTGATGGCGGTAAGTGCGAGTTTTCTTTTGAATCTACAGTTATAGATATGGTACAATTTCCCTATGTTATTGTAAGGAAAGGATGTCTAAACTCTAACGAATTGTTAAAGTATATATAGTATAGTTAACGAGGCAACAATGGAAAATGTAAAGAAAGAAGATGCTGAAATTTACGATGTACTTGTAAAAGAGTTGAAAAGACAGAGAGAAACCATAGAGCTTATAGCTTCGGAAAATATAACTTCTCTGGGTGTTATGGAAGCTCAGGGAACTTGTCTAACAAATAAATATGCAGAAGGTTATCCTGGCAAAAGATATTACGGTGGCTGCGAGCTTGTTGACATTGTTGAAAATATAGCTATTGCTCGCACAAAAAAACTTTTTAATGTGAACTTCGCAAATGTTCAACCTCATTCTGGCGCTCAGGCAAATTTTGCCGTTCAGCTTGCTCTTTTAAACCCTGGTGAAACTATTATGGGATTGAGACTTCCTCACGGTGGGCATTTAACGCACGGGAGTCCTTATAATGTTTCAGGAAAATGGTTTAACATAGTCTCTTATAGTGTTAAAAAAGATACGGGATGTATAAATTATGATGAGATGGAAAAACTTGCTTTAGAACATAAACCTAAACTAATAATTAGCGGTGGCAGTGCTTACTCAAGAATTTGGGACTGGAAAAAAGTAGGCGAGATTGCTAAGAAAGTTGGGGCTTATCATATGAGCGATATGTCTCATTATGTAGGTCTTATAGCTACCAACATATACCCTTCTCCAATAGAATATGCCGACGTAGTAACTACAACAACGCATAAAACTTTACGAGGTCCTCGTGGGGGATTAATTTTAACAAATAGTGATGAAATTGCAAAAAAAATAAATTCAGCTGTTTTCCCAGGTGAGCAAGGTGGACCTTTAATGCATGTTATTGCCGCCAAAGCTGTGGCTTTTCAGGAAGCGCTTAAACCCGAATTTAAAGAGTATCAGAAGCAAGTTTTAATAAATTCCAGAAGGCTTGCTCAGGAATTGGAGCAAGGTGGTCTCAAGATTGTTTCTGGTGGCACGGATTCTCACATGTTTTTAGTTGACTTAAGACCTTTAAACGTCAAAGGAAATGTTGCTCAAGAGACTTTAGAGAGAGCTGGGATAACTCTGAATAAAAATGGAATTCCTTATGATACTGAGAAACCGAC
>JAITAQ010000078.1 GCA_031283985.1 Endomicrobium sp.
AAGAAATGCCTCTCAAAATACCTATGTCAACACCCGCTATTTTAACTTTAGCTTTTTTGGTAACTCCAGAAATATTGTCAAATTTAGCATAAACATTGTAAGTCTTTTTTAAAGAAAAATCTCCTGCAGCTATTATAGAAACAGCTATAGCGACAAGTCCCAAAAATATAAAAATTCCTAGACGCAATTGCTTGGTCATATTCTTTTCTTTTCCATTTCAAAAGTTCTGCCAGTACGTATATGTCACTGACTTGAGACTTCAACAAATTGTTTTACGTATTTATTTTTAGTATTGCGAACTTCATCCGGCGTACCGTTAAAAATAATATTGCCGCTGTAAAGCATCATTATTCTGTCAGCTATTTTATATGCCGAATTCATATCGTGCGTTACGACTACAGACGTAACATGCAAATATTTTTTTAAATTTATTATAAGATCATTTATAACGTCAGACATTATGGGATCAAGACCAGTAGTAGGCTCATCGTATAACATATATTCAGGCTGATAAGCTATAGCTCTTGCAATACCAACTCTCTTTTTCATTCCGCCTGAAAGCTCAGAAGGATTTAAACGTTCAACGTTTTCAAGACCTACCATAGCAATGCATTGTTTTGTTCTTTGCTTTATTTCGTTCTTGCTAAGAAACGTAAGATTTTTCAAACCGAAAGCTACATTTTCAAAAATATTCAAAGAATCAAAAATAGCTGATTCTTGAAATACATATCCTATTTTCTTGCGGGCTTCATGCAACTCCTCTAAAGAGCAGTTCGTTATGTTTACGCCGCCAACTTCAATAAAACCGGAATCAGACTTTACAAGACCTATAATATTCTTCAATAAAATGCTTTTGCCAACTCCTGAAGAACCTATAATAACTAACGTCTCTCCGGATCGAACGTCAAAGCTCACCCCGTTTAATACCGTTTTAACGCCGAATCGCTTATAAATATTATCAACTTTTATCATTTTGTCTTATTATAAATTACTTTATTCCCAAAGTTACAAGCAGCGCCGTCAAAAAGTAATCTGCTATTAGAATAAAAACTATTGATGTCATAACCGAACTTGTAGTCGCCTTACCGACTCCTTCAGCTCCACCTTTAGTATTAAACCCCTTATGGCAAGCGACTATTACAATAATTAATGCAAAGAAAAAAGATTTTATAAACCCATGCAGAAAAGTACAAATAGTCATAAAACCCAAAGCTTCAGCCCAAAATGCATTTGAAGAAATTGCCCAAGTGTTGGTTGAAAGAATCATACCGCCGTATATTCCTACTATATTTGAAATAACGGTAAGTATGGGAAGCATAAAAAAACACGATAAAAATCTTGGTACAGCCAGATATTTTACAGGATCTGTTCCAAGCGTATATAAGGCATCCAGTTGTTCCGTAACTTTCATTGTTCCGATTTCAGCAGTAATCGCAGATCCAACTCTGCCTGTTATAAGTATAGCGGTAAGAACAGGTCCCAATTCTATAGCCATGGCAAAGCCTGTTATAGTTCCTACATATACAGGCTCATTAAACATATTGCTTGTTGCCAAACCTACTTGAAGGGATAAAATCATTCCCATAAAAAAAGATGTAAGCAATATTATCGGTAAAGATTTCCAACCGACTTCTACCATTTGCGTAATAGCATCTTTTGTCGAAATGATCCCTTTGAATATATTTTCTATTGCTTCTTTCGTCATTTCAAAAGCTTTACCTAAACCTTCTAGCGACAAAAAAACAGCACCGACAGAAGTATAACTTATCTTCTCGGCAAGACGTTCAAATTTTAGTATTTTTCTTATGACTATTTTCATAATAATATAATTTAAACTACAATTCTGGGGACACGCGAAGAAGATATGTTGCATGTAACTTCATAGTTTATTGTGTCTTGAAGCTTTGCAAGCTCGTCTGTTTTTATCTGCTCCGATCCCTGCGTCCCTATAATAACCACTTCATCACCAAGCGACACCCCTTTTACGTCGCTGACATCTACCATAGTCATGTCCATTGTAATTCTGCCGACAATAGGACATCGCTTGCCACCGACCAAAACATCTCCTCTGTTTGAAAGAAGCCTATTAAGTCCGTCGGCATAACCCACCGGCAAAGTGGCAATAATTGAAGTTTTACTTGTAACAAAAGTTCTTCCATAACTTACGCAAAAACCCGCAAGAACTTTTTTCAGAAAAGTTATCTTTGTTTTCCAAGATAAAACAGGCTTAAGTTTTAAAAACCTATCAGAAGGTTTAAAAGGGTTAAGTCCATAAAGGCTGAGTCCCGGACGCACCATATCAAAATGAGATCTTTTGTATTTAAATAACGCCGCAGAATTTGCTGAATGTGCAATAAATCTTAAGCCTAGATTTACTTTAGAAAATCTAACTATTTTTGTAAAAGTATCTATCTGCATTTTTGTGAAACCATGATCTGTGTCCGCAACAGCAAAATGCGTGTACATGCCCGTCATACAAACTTCAGAACTCTGAGCTATCTTTTGCAAAAGAAGATATGCGGCTTCAGTCAATGCTCCTATCCTTCCCATTCCGGTATCCACCTGAAGATGAAAATTTATTCTTTTATTAATTTTTACAGCTAATTCTTCCAATGCCATAAGTCCGGTTATTGTGGAAACAGTAGGAGTTAGAGAGTGGGCTATTACAACTTGAAAATTTTCAAAAGGAAAAATATTGCCTAAAATTAAAATATTTGCTCTAATATCTGCTTCTCTTAACTGTATTCCTTCCTCAAGAGAAGAAACTGCAAACCATTGTAAACCTGCGGCTTGAGCCTCTTTTGCAAGAGCTATTCCACCATGACCATAAGCGTTTGCTTTAACAACAGCCATTATTTTTGTGTCTTTTGCAAGATATTCTTTGATTTTTTTTAGGTTGAAGTGAAAATCGCTTTTGTCAATTTCTACCCAGGTCGGTCTGAAAAATACTTTGGGTCTTTTACATGTTACAGACGATGCCGAAAGGGGTGATTGTTTTTTCATTGATAATCATTCCTGTAATTTAGATTTGTCAGAGAACTTCGTGTACTCGCCTTCAAATATTAAATTGACATCTCCCGTAGGTCCGTTTCTCTGCTTGCCTATTATTAAAGTGGCTTCTTTTTGTAAATCAGGATCTTCTCTGTTGTAATATCCTTCTCTATAAAGCATAGCTACAACGTCTGCATCCTGTTCAATAGCACCAGAATCTCTTAAGTCTGAAAGTTGCGGTTTATTGTCTTTTCTTCCCCTGTCTTCAGTTCTTCTTGACAGCTGAGACAAAACTATTACGGGTATATCTAAATCTTTAGCTAAAGCTTTAAGAGATCTGGAAATTTCTGATACTTCCTGCTGGCGCGATTCAAATTTGCGTCCTGAAGCACGTATAAACTGAATATAATCTATAATTACCAAAGCCAAAGGCGTGCCTTTAGCTTTAAGTTCCGTAGCTAGCTTTCTTGCTCTTGCTCTTAACTCCGTAACGCTTACATCTGAATCATCATCAATAAAGATAGGAGCTTCTGCAATTTCTCTTGCGGCAGTGGTAAGTTTTGGCCAGTCAGAACTGCTATACTGTCCGTTTCTAAGTTTGCTGGCATTTACTTTAGCCAAAGAAGCCAAAAATCTTACCATTAAAGCCTCTTGTTTCATTTCAAGCGAAAAAATAGCTGTAGCTTTCTTTTGCTTTATAGCCACATGCTCGGCAATATTTAAAGCAAAAGCAGTTTTACCCATAGACGGACGAGCCGCCAAAATTATAAGTTCGGAAGGATGGAGTCCAGCAGTTTTAGCGTCTAAATCGGTAAAACCTGTTGCAAGTCCAGAAATATCTTTTGGATTTGAATGCAGCTTTTCAAGTTTTTGGAGCATTGGCATAACAAGTTTGGAAACGCTTGCAAAAGTTTTTTTGCTTTTTCTCTGTGAAATTTTAAATAAAGCTGCTTGCGATTTATCTAGTATTTCCTCAGGAGAATTCTGCTCGTTAAACGCATCAGCAACTATTTCCGACCCTGTATTTATGAGTTGTCTAGATATTGATTTGTCTTTTATAATGTAGGCGTAATGTTCAACATTAGCTGCAGTTTGCACAGAATTTATTAAATTAGCAAGATAGCTTGCTCCATCTTCGGCAAACAATCCGTTTTTTTTTAAAGACTCGGCGACTGTAAACAAATCTGCAGGTTGATTTTTAATATATAAATCGTAGATTACCAAAAAAATCTGTCTGTGGATTTCTTTGTAAAAATCGCTATCATTAATTATGCTTATAGCTTTCAAAATGGCTTCTTTTTCTATAAGCATTGCACCTAAGACAGCCATTTCTACGTCTATAGCCTGAGGGGGAACATTCTCTATCATATTTGCCATTTATAAATATGCCAGTTATTTTTGAACTTCTTCTAAATTCGGTCGGAAGAACCAAACAGCTACACCGACTGATGTTATTTGGCAATATTAGTCTTTTTCGCCTATTACGGCAAGCTTTACTTTTACAACAACTTCAGGATGAAGCCTAACATTTACTTCGTGATTCCCAACTTCTTTTATATTGTCGGAAAGAAGAATATCGCGTTTGTTGACTTCAAAACCTTTTGCTTCAAAAATTTTTGAAAGATTTGCAGTCGTCACAGAACCAAAAATCTTGCCATTTTCACCTACTTTAACTTTAACGGTAAATTCAACCACTTCCATCTTGGAAGCAATTTCCTTTAACGCTAAAATTATTTTTTCTCTTTGTTTCTCAAGTTTCAGTCTTTCTCTTTCCCAAATCTTGAGATTTGCAGGAATAGCTTCCATAGCCAGATTTTGTGGAACAAGATAATTCCTCGCAAATCCGGGCGAGACTTCTTTAACCTCGCCTTGTCGTCCGAGGTTAATAATATCGGACCTTAATATAACTTTCATTTTTTCCTCCGAAACTTATCTAAATCCGTTTCACGCAAAAATTAGTTTGACGTAAAAGGCAAAAGAGCAAGCATTCTTGCTTTTTTGATAGACATGTCAAGCTCTCTCTGGTGCTTAGCGCATGTGCCAGTTATGCGTCCTGAAAGAATTTTTCCTTTTTCAGTTAAAAAGGTGCGCAACAAACTTATATTCTTATAATCTATTTCCACTTTATCAGCGCAACAACGGCAAACTTTTCTTCTGATATGTCCACCCTTTTTAAACTTTCCTCTGTGGCGCCCCTGCCCTTCCGCTTGTGCTGTTTGGTGTCTAGACTGCCCTATAGGCTTTTTTATAAATACCATATTTTCCCTCCAACCATTTAAAACGGTATGTCTTCATCGTCATCTCCGACAATAGCGTCATATTGACCGGACGACGCGTGAATAATATCCGCAGGCTTTTTTGTGTCTGTAACAGAATTGTCCTGCTTTGCTACAGAAAGAATCTGAACCCTAGAAGCCACAGCTTCCAAGCGACTTACTTTGGTTCCATCGTTCCCTTTCCATTTGTTAGTCTGAAGCCTACCTTCAACATACACAGGTGAACCTTTTTTCAAACGTTCGCCACACCTTTCGGCTTGATCTCCCCAAACAATAACTGGAACAAACGTTGGATCAGCATCTTTCCACTCGCCAGTAACAGAATCTTTGATTCTTCTGCTTATAGCTATGTCAAATGAACAAACAGCCTTACCTGTTCCGGTACGCCTCAACTCTGGATCTCTAGTAAG
>JAITAQ010000074.1 GCA_031283985.1 Endomicrobium sp.
AGCAGACTTAATGTTGTTGAGTCTTTAGTTGACAAAAATAGTGACAAATATAATTGTCTTAATGAAACACTGTTGTCTTTAGACAAAGCAATTACAGAATTAATTAAACTTAATAGATGGTATAAAAGTGACAATTAAAAATACAATAATAATTTAACTATGACGGCGTTTTTTTAATTTGCATTTTTGTACACGGATATAAATTATAAAAGAGATTGGATATTTTTTCAAAAAATTAAGGAATAAGTATAGAAGAAGTAGCCAAAGAATTGAAACTGTGAGGAGCAAATCAAGCTAATTTTTTCCGTTGGGAACAAACACAAGCAGACAGAACAATCTTTGAGTTAAGAAAATAAAATACTTACAGGAAAAGGGAAGAACTCAGCAAATAATATCAATTAGAACCCAAAAGAGTGGGATAGTTAAAAGCACAACAGCGCAAGTGTTAGTCATGTGACTTGGTTTAGAAAGTTTAGCAAAACAGGCAAAGATGGAAAAGGAAAAGCAAACATTAAACTAGAACGTAAGCAAGCATGATTGAAAGTATAGCAAACTGTGATTATATCACTCCCTATAGAAGTTCTACGCTGGAGTAGGGAGCTAAAATTTTAGAGTATAAGAGCGTACGCAAATTGTGCTAGCAAGTGGGAAGTGATATGTAGGTAAAGTTCCAAGCGCATGAACTCTAGCATTTAGGCAGCAGAACGCATACAAAGCAGGATTTAAGCGATAACTGCTTTTTGGCATAAGAAGAAAAAATTTGGTAAATTAAAACTTGCACTAAAAATGGGATTAATGTGGCTTATAGAGGCATGTACGAGTAAAATAAGTCGCTTAGTGCTAAATTAACCCTTTAGACTTCTGTTGCTTTTAGTTTGTCTTTAATATCTGTTCTAGGTAGCAGCTCTTAAAAGCTGTGTATTTGTATTGAATATATTAAGAGACAAGTTTTGAAATTTGCTTTCGACGATAAGATTTTTGCGCAAGTTAAGTTAAAAAGTTAAGCAAGACGGGAGTATTCCAGACGTGGCAGCACGCTGAAGCAACTAAATCAATACCAAAGTGGTGGACACAGTACGATGCAAGAGTGTTCTTTGCACATTTAGTTAGCAGGTCTACCGTTTTAAGTCATATCACAACATGCATGAAGCAATTGCACAGCACACCAAGATTGAAAAATTGGTTAGCATGGTATCAAACAGAGTTTGGTGAAATCGCACAAGACTGGTTTGCGGAAGTTCCGCAATTGAGATTATCATAAAACGAGATGCAAACGGTAAGTTTAAAAGTGAACTAAATTTAATGCGAAATTTGATTAAAAAATAGCGCTAAAAAGTGGTGAACTCGTGCTTTTTTGAAAAGTCGAAAAGTTGCTAAAATGGGAATTTGTCATATAGAAGTTAAGAAACCAACAAACCAAAATATTGAAGATTGTAAAAGTTTTTTGAAACTAAAACGCTAACTGTTTTTAAGAAAAAAATAGGCACAGGTGCTATAGTTTGCCTATACGAGAAAACAATATCTCTGCCAAACAAAGATATTATCTCCATGACTGTTTGGGAAATATAAGACCACGCATCACACATAATGTAAAATATTCTTTTTTTTAAAATCTAAAACAGTATCTCGGATTTCATAGATTTGGCTAAGCCAATATTGTTAAGTTGGAAATTCTTAAAGATTTCTCTAAGAGTCAATAAGATGCGTAGAGTTAAAAGCTAGATCTTTTTCATAAGAACTGATGAACCGTCTTTATTGTCAACTATTTTATAGCCTTTTCCATTTATGATATTTCTAATTCTATCTGACTCTACCCAATTTTTGTTTTTTCTGGCTTCATTCCTATCTTTCAAAAGTTTCTGTAACTCATTATTATTTTGCTCTTTAGGAAAAAGAATTCCTAAAGAAGTTTCAGCAAAATCTTCGTAAAGGTTTTTTAATTGTGCAAGTCTTTGCGGTTTTGTAGCAAACAGTTCTTTTAATATTATATTCTTTAATTCATGAAGATAAGACAATGCTTTTTCAGAATTAAAATCATCATCTAGCGCTTGTAAAAAGCTTTCTTGTAAATCCAACAAATTCTTATCTGTTATTTCTTTGACTGATGATTTTCTATTAGCAGAAGAAAGAAGTCTTAAGTATGCGTCATCCATGCCTTGCAAAGCATTTTTTGCTGTGTCAAGCCCTGCATCTGAAAAATCCAAAGGGCTAGAATAATGTTGCGTTAAAAGGTAATAACGGACAACCCTAGGATCATATTTTTCAAATATAGCTTTTAAAGTAAAAAAATTGTTCAAAGATTTTGACATCTTTTCTTTGTTTACAGTAACAAAGCCGTTATGTATCCAATATTTAACGAAAGGTTTGCCGGTTTTTGTTTCGCTTTGAGCAATTTCATTTTCATGGTGTGGAAATATCAAATCTTGTCCACCGCCGTGTATGTCTATAGTGTCTCCGAGCAAAGTTGACGCCATAACAGAACATTCTATATGCCAGCCCGGTCGTCCTTTTCCCCATGGGCTTTCCCAAAAAGCTTCTTGAGGTTCGTTTTTTTTTATCTTTTTCCACAAAGCAAAATCGCAGGCAGCAATTTTATCATTGCAAATTCCTACTCTGGCACCTACTTTCAAATAGTCAAGCTTTTTCTTGGAAAGTTTTCCATAACCTTTAAATTTAGCTACTGAAAAATATACGTCACCGTCAACTTCATAAGCAAACTTTTTATCTATAAGTTCTTTTACAAAACTTATTATTTCAGGTATCATTTGCGTTACTATTGGATAAATTTCTGCTTTTAAAATATTTAACTTATCTGTTTGAGCAAAATAATCGTCTATGTAAGTCTGAGCAAGTTCGTTAGGCTTAATATTCCTTTCCAGAGATCTTTTTATAATCTTATCGTCAACATCTGTAAAATTTTGAACATGTTTTACTTTGTATCCTCTTTTTAAAAGATGTCTTTTTATAATGTCAAAAACGACATATGCTCTTGCATGTCCTAAATGAACTTCGTCATATGGAGTTACGCCGCATACATACATTGATACAAAATTTTCTTTTTGAGGCTTAAATTCTTCCTTTTTATTTGAAAGTGTATTATGAACTTTTATCATTACGGCATCCTTTTTTTTCAGAAATTGATGCTACTACCATTGCAGCTATTCCATTGCCGTGTCCTAAAAAACCCATTTTTTCATTTGTACTTGCTTTGATGCCTATTCTTTGTTTTGGAAGGTTTAAAACTTTTGAGATGTTTGTTTTCATATCGTCAATAAAAGGATAGATTTTCGGCGATTCTGCAATAACTGTAATGTCTATATTGTTAATTTTATAGTTTTTCTTTTTGAGTTCTTTGTAAACATATTCTAAAAGCAAAAGACTTGATATGTTTTTATATTTAATATCAGTGTTTGGAAAAAAATGTCCTATATCGTTTAATCCTGCGGCACCAAGCAATGCGTCCATTAAAGCATGAAGAAGAACGTCAGCATCACTGTGTCCATCAAGTCCTTTAGGATTTTGTATTCCTACACCTCCCAAAACAAGTTTTCTTCCTTTTTTTAATCTGTGAACATCATACCCATATCCAATGTACATTTTTTACCTTTTCAATAGTTTTTCTGCTAATATAAAATCCTGCTTTGTAGTTACTTTAAAATTAGGAAACTTAGTTTCAACAGCTGAGACTTTGATTTTTAATTTTTCAATAACCTGCGAATCGTCAGTGGTCGCTTCCATAATTTTTTTTGAGTATGCTTTTTTCAGAAGTTTTGTTTCAAAGATTTGAGGCGTTTGAGCATTTCTTAAAACGCTTCTATCTAAAGTTTTTAATATTTGTTTTTTATTGGAAACAAGCTTAATTGTGTCTTTTGTTTTCTCAACTGCTATAGCGGCTTTTGTTTGTGTCGCTTCTTTTAAAACTGCCAAAATATCCCGCTTTGAAATAAGAGGTCTTGCTGCATCATGCACAGCTGCAAAATCAATATCGTCTTTAATTAGCGCCAAGCCGTTTTTTACAGAATCAAATCTTTCCTGTCCACCTGACGCAAACGCAACAATTTTATTTAACAGCTTATCTTTCTGTTTTCTTAAAGGTTCAATCATATATCTAGGCACAACAGCTATTATTTGTTTAAAACTTTTTATGGAAGCAAAAGTTTTAATGCTCCACATA
>JAITAQ010000019.1 GCA_031283985.1 Endomicrobium sp.
GCTATTCTGTGGGTTATCACTCTAGTCTTTCCAGTTCCTGCGCCAGCAAATATTATTAATGGACCTTCAGTGCATAGTACTGCTTCTTGTTGGTTAGCATTTAAATTTTCGGTTAATATTTCTTTCATAATGAGCGGTATTATATCATAAAAGGTTCTTTTAAAATTTTATTTGTATTGCAGTATTGCAAGAATTTCGTTAATTCGTTAAGTTTAAAAACTTTAATTATTTTACGGTTGCAAATATACATAGCGAAATATTAATAAAAATTTTAGTATAATTCACAATAAAAATGAATTCGTGCAGCAAGCCATATAGCATCTGGTGGTTAAGTGTAAACAGCTGATAAAATAAAAAAGCTGAAAGAGCTAAAAGAATTTATGAATAGCAAACTGAATTAAGAGGAGATAAAATGGATATTTTACTTGAGAGGAAGAGTGTTCGCAAATATACTAAGGAAGCCGTTAAAAAAGAGGATTTAGAATATATTTTAAGAGCAGGGTTATCTGCCCCTACTGCAAGGAATTCAAGATGTGTATCTTTCCTTGTAATCCAAGAAAAAGAAACTCACAAAAAACTCGCGGCTGTCCATCAGGCTGCTCAGATGATTTTACAAGCACCTTTGGCTGTTTTAGTTGTTGGCGATAAAAATTTAGTTTTTCAAGATTATTTATCTCAAGATTGTGCTGCAGCTACTGAAAATATTCTTTTAGCAGCAACGGCAAAGGGATACGGATCTGTTTGGTGCGGAATATACTCAAACAAAGAGAGGTCTGAGGCAATAGAAGAGCTTTTGAATCTTCCTGAAAATATAAAAGCGTTTTCTCTTGTTGTTATAGGGAAATCTGATGATAATAATCCGCCGAAAGATAAGTGGGATCCGGCAAAGATTAAATATGAAGCTTGGAAAAAATGATAAAACAAAAAATAACAACTGTTTTAAACGGTATAATCGCTGAATATTTAGAATCTAAAGGCATAACAGAAAGCGTTAATTTTACTGTAGAAGTTCCGCCGAAGAATATTGACGCGGATTTTGCAACCAATGCCGCTATGCTTATAGCGAAAAAAGTTAAAACAAATCCTAGAGTAGCCGCTCAAGAGATAATAGACATTATATCTAAAAAACTTCAAAATCTTATAGAAAAAGCTGAGATTGCAGGCTCTGGATTTATAAATCTTCATGTTAAAAATAATGTTTTGTACAGAGAGTTAAAAGCAATTCTTAAAGAAAAAAATAAATATGGAAGCATTTCAGCAAACAACAAAGAAAAAATTTTGGTGGAATTTGTTTCAGCGAATCCGACTGGTCCTTTGCACATAGGACATGGAAGAGGCGCTGCGATAGGTGATTCTATCTCAAGGATTTTAAAGCATTTGGGATATAGCGTTTCAAAAGAATATTATTTAAATGATGTTGGCAATCAAATGCTTGTTTTGGCGAATTCTGTTGAAATTCGGTACAAGCAGCTAAAAGGCGAAAAAATTGAGTTCCCTGCAGATCATTATCAAGGAGAATACATAGTTAATATTGCCAAGAGGCTTATTACAGAATGCAAGAGTTTTGAAGAAATAGATTTTAGAAAAGAAGCAGTGAAAGATATTCTAGAAACAATAAAAGAAGATTTAAAAGATTTTGCTGTTGAGTTTGACAATTGGTTTTCTGAAATGAGGATTGTGTCAGTTAAAGATAAAGAAGGCAAAAGTGAAGTTGACAAAGCTTGCCAATATCTTCTTAAAAAAGGCGATGCTTATGAAAAAGACGATGCTTTGTGGCTTGCTTCAACAAAGTTTGGAGATGATAAAGACAGAGTTTTAAAAAGAAGCGACGGTAGATACACTTACTTGGCTTCTGACGTCGCATATCATAAGAATAAATTTGAGAGAGGTTTTCAGAAACTAGTAAATCTTTTGGGCGCAGATCATCACGGTTATGTTGCAAGGCTTCAAGCGTGTGTTAAGATGCTTGGTTTTAGCAAAGAGAATTTAAATATTATTTTATATCAACTTGTGTCGCTTGTGCGTGACGGTCAGCCTGTTGCAATGTCAACAAGAAGAGGAGAGTTCATCACATTGAAATCTATTGTTGACGAAGTAGGTAAAGACGCTTGTAGATTTTTCTTTTTGCTTAGAGCGAGTGATTCCCAATTAGAGTTTAACTTAGATCTTGCTAAAAAACAATCAAGTGAAAATCCTGTTTTTTACGTTCAATATGTAAATGCAAGATGTTTCTCTATTTTTAAAGAGAGTAAAAACAGGACGGATCTTATCACTGATAATGAAAAAGTAAATTTTGATTTACTTAATTCAAAAGAAGAAAGGTCTTTGATGAAGAAGCTTGCAGCATTTTGCGATACGCTGGCATTATCAGAAAAGACAATGAGTCCACATCATTTTACGGTATATCTAATAGAGCTTGCAGACACTTATCATAAATTCTATGAAAAGTGTAGAGTTTTGGCAGACGACGCTGCTCTTGCTTGTGCAAGGCTTAAATTGATTGAAGGTGTTATGATAATAATTCAGACAGGTCTTGGCTTGCTTGGGATTTCTTCTCCAGACAAAATGTAGAATAAAGTTTTATCACTATCGCTTAAGAAATGCGACATATCATATAATTGCGTGGTAAGTTATCGTTTAGTTACTCTGTCTTGCCTTAGTATTTTCAAGAAGATTTGTTGCGAGGTGCTAGGATATATATAAATTAATTTCAGCTGTATGTGTAGTAATATTATTTTTTATATTGCCGCTTTGTGCGGATATTTCTGTTACGCCTTATGGCGCCGCAGAAACAGTTTCAGGCAGTTGTTTTCTTTTAGATACGGGAGATGAAAAAATTATAGTTGATTGTGGTCTTTTTATGTCCAGTAGTGGTGAGCAAGGCATAGACATCCTTGCTTCAAAAGAATCTCTAAATCTTAAAATTCAGAAAGAGCTTATAGATGCAAAAGCTCTTTTTTTAACACATGCTCATTTAGACCATAGTGGCAGAATTCCTATTCTTATATATGAAGGTTTTAAAGGCAAAATTTACTCTACAAAAGCCACAAAAGAATTGACAATTGCTCTTTTTAAAGAAAGGAATGGGTTTGACTTGATAAAAAGGAAATGGTTTTGGTCTGAAAGCCAATATGAGAAAGCGGAAGAAAAGAATGGAACTGTAGTTGCCCATTGGACTGAAGAATGCAAGAAAAATATTAAATCAATAGGCTATTCAAAAGATGAAATGTTGTTAAAAGATCTAGAGAAAAACAAAAAAGTTAAGTTTATATTGTGCAAAAATTGCTGTGAGATAGAATCTGAAAAAATATCAGAAAAATTTGTTAATGCAGACTACAACGAAGAAATAAAAATTTCAGACAATTTAAAAGCTAAACTTATAAATGCAGGGCATATTCCAGGTTCTGCGAGCCTTATTTTTAGCACGGATAAAGAAAAGGTTCTCTTTTCCGGAGATCTGGGAAGTGGGAATTCTAAATTTAACGGAGAATTTGAAATACCAGAATCTGTTGATTTGATTTTTATGGAAGCTACTTACGGCGGTAAAGTTAACCATAATGTTGCCAGAGAATATGAATTATTCAGAAAAGATCTAAAAAATGCTTTGGAATCGAGAAAGATTGTTTGGATTCCGACATTTGCTTTAAACAGAACGCAAGAAGTTTTATATGAATTAAAACTTATGCAGGATGACGGGCATATATCAACAAAATTCCCAATTTATTCAGTATCGCCTTCTGCAAATGCGATAACGGTTTTGTATCAAAAAGAGGTTTCAAGAAAAGAAGATGAAGAGCATGAATATAGTCAAAGAGAGTGGTTTTTAGAGACTATATACCAAAATAAATCTATTCTTCCAAAAAATACAAGGTTGCAGATGATAAGAAATTACGAAATGCAGATGATTTTATTTTCATCAAGTGGCGATATGGAAGAAGGAAAATCTAAGCAACTTGCGCCAATAATGCTGACTGATAAAAATGTTTTTGTGATGGTAGTAAATTATGTAGATCCTGAAAGTTTGGCAGGACTTCTTTTAAGAAATAAAAAACCGCGTTTTGGTTTAAAGAAGCTTGCAGCGAAAATAAAGAAATACAACGTGTTCTCAGATCATGCAGATTTTGAAATGCTCCAAAAATGGTTGTCAAAGCAAAGTAAAGATACAAAAATATATATAATACATTCAAATAAACAAAATACTGCTAAAATTGTTAGTCTTTTACAGGAAAAAGGATGGTCCGGAGTAAAAGGGGCGCAACTTGAAAAAACAGTACATTAGACAGGTATCTGCACATATTTTATTAGACATTTAAATTATTCAAAAAAAAGACTGTTACAGAAAGCGAATTAATATTATTCTAATGAAAAAGCATTTCCATGTAGCAAAATATTTTAGACTTGCTTCATCTTATTGATTCATACGATAAAGCTTTAATTTCTAATAAATTTAACAAATCTAGTTTTTACAATTTAATCGGTAATACTTTTGATGAAGCAGCTAATTACAAAGAAGCAACATTATTTTTATTAAGATTACGGAATATTAAATGAGCTATGAATTTGGAGAGAAATTTGTTTTTACAAAGAATCCAGAAAATTTAGTTTTTTTGGATATTGAAACTACTGGTCTTGATCCCGAAAAAGGCGCAAAGATAATAGAGATTGCTATGCTTAAAACAAAAG
>JAITAQ010000071.1 GCA_031283985.1 Endomicrobium sp.
TTGACTCAAGAGTTATTCTTGATATGTTAGGGGCAGAATCGCTTATGGGAAAAGGCGATATGTTATTTTTGCCGCAGGGTGAGACAAGACCTGTTCGGCTGCAAGGAGCTTTTGTTTCATTAAAAGAAGCGGAGAAAATAATTTCTTTTATAAGTAACCAGAATTTTCCAAGACTCTACGAAGCCGTATCTGTTGAAGTAGAAGGAAAGGGAAATTTTGCCGCTGATAAAGAGAGTAAAGATTTAATTCCTGCTCTGAAACTTATAAGCGAAAGAAGAAGAATATCTCAAGATTTGCTTAAAGCAAATTTCGGCGGATCAGCAAGAGCTACAAATATACTTAGCATTCTTGAAATAGAGGGCTTTATATCAAAGCCAGAAGGCACTAATAAGTGGCAGATAAATTTTGATAAGATTTCAAAATATCTGGAAGCAAATAATATATGATAAGAAGTTTTTTAGTTGTGATGTCAGCAAAATTTAGTTATATCGGATGGTTGATATTAATTTTAATTTTTTCATGCAATGTTACACGTCTCAAGAATCAAGCGACATATTGTTTGATTTTTTTACAAGATTGCAACAAAGCGTAAAAGAAATAAATACTATTAAAGTGGGATTTGCTCAAACTATTTTTTTGAATCTACAGAAAAGAAACAAAAAATTGTCGTAACAGTTTTTGTGAAGAAACCCAACAGTATATAACTCAACAAACTCATCAAGAGCAAAAAATTTATATTAATGAAAAGACTATAACGATTTATATGCCGAACGAAAAGCAAGAGTTATTATTGACACTTGGAAAAATTCTGTTGACAGAGGTTTTTCTCCTGCTTCTATTGTGAATTTTGGAAGCTTATATTAAGAAATAAAAAAGACAAATAAAATAATTCTTGATGGTGACAGTGACAGATATGATGATAATCATGTTGTAATTAGGGCATGTCACGATTTTGAGTAATAATCCATTAAAATCTGTCGAGGTTTACAACGGTAAGATAACAGGCGTTAAAGGGTTTATAATATAAAAGTAATGGTTGGAGAAATATAATGAATTTGGCAAATAAGCTGACTATAGTTAGAATATGTTTAGTACCTTTTTTTATCTTATTTATGTCGTTAGGAGGATTTTTAAACACAATTCTTGCTTTAATTGTTTTTTTCATGGCGTCAATCACAGATTTTTTTGACGGACATATAGCAAGAAAACAGAAAACTATAACGTCTTTAGGTATTTTTTTAGATCCTTTAGCTGACAAATTGTTAATATCTTCGGCATTTATATGTTTTGTAGGCATACCATACCTTAGAATAGTGTCGTGGATGGTTATATCGATAATATCTAGGGAGTTTTTAATAACGGGACTTCGCTCAATCGCAGCGTATAAAAATGTAATCATACCTGCAGATAGGTTAGGTAAATTTAAAACTACATTGCAAATTGTAGTTATTATAACTACGTTGACAATCATAATAATTAACGAAGCGTTTGCTAAATATGGAGGCATTTCGATTGATTTTTTTAAATTTTATAATATTGGAGCATATTCTTATGTAATTGTTGCAATAGAAAAAATTCCATATTGGCTTACTTTTTTGGCAGCTATCTTTACAATTTTTTCTGGTGCAAATTATGTGTTTAAATATAAAAGTTTATTAGCTTTGAAATAATGAATAAAATAATAATTTTTTTTTCTTCGGTAGCTTATTTAGGGTATATTAGGCATGCTCCAGGAACTTTTGGCAGCTTAGCAGGCGTTTTGTTTTGGAGATTTTTTATGCCGGATAGTGCTTTAGTTGAACTGTGTTCTTTAGTTGCGATATTTTTTATTTCTATTTTCTTTTCTTCTCTGACTGAAGATATTTACAAAACAAAAGATGATCATAGAATAGTTATTGATGAAGTTGCAGGTATGTGGTTTTCTTTGGCCTTGTTGCCGAAAAATTTCTTATTTTTTCTTTTAGGATTTTTATTGTTTAGGTTATTTGATATAAAAAAACCTTGGATAATAAAATCAGTTCAAGATCTTAAAGGCGGTTTTGGCGTTACAATAGACGATGTTATAGCTGGAATATTTACAAACTTTACACTTCAAATTGTAAATTTTGTTTTACTTAAAATAACTAAATAGGATAAAAATGATTAAAATAAAAAAAGTAAGAACTGGAACTATTGACGAAAATTGTTATCTGGTTTACGACGCAGATACCAAATATGTGGCTATCATAGATCCAGGTGAAAACGCCAATCAGATTATCAGTGTTATAGAGTCGGAAAATTTAAAGCCTGAGATTCTTATTAACACGCATGGACATTACGATCATGTTATAGCAGACGATAAAATTCGTTTAAACTATAAAGTGCCGTTAGCAGTTCACAAAGATGACGTTGAGATGCTTGCAGACTCTGAGAAAAATTATTCTCTTATTAGCGGTATTCCAGTAAGTATTAAAGATCCTGAAATTTTACTTGAAGACAATCAAGAGATAAAATTATCTTTTATTACATTCAAAATTTTGGGTACACCAGGCCATTCAAAAGGCGGCATATGCTTATTATTTGGGTCATATTTATTTACGGGCGACACTCTTTTTGCAGGTGCTATAGGCAGAACTGATTTATGGGGCGGAAATAGCGAAGAGCTTTTAAAATCACTTGAAAAACTAAAAAAGTTAGATCCTTATATCACAGTTTGTCCTGGACACAGAAGTATGACCACAATTTCCAATGAGCTTAGACATAATCCATTTTTAAAATCTGAACATATCGGATAGGTTTCACTCTTACCTACCTGATAAACTCAGTTTTAAAAGTCAATAATTTCCCAACCTCAACGCAGCGTCGATTAAGTACTGCTTTGTTTGAACATGATGCTAAAAAAATATCAGTATAAACAAGAAATAAAGTGGAAAGTTTTTTCTTCATTTGTTTGTCATTTATAAAATCTCCTTTACAAAAAGGAGTATAACGAATTATTTCTTTTTCTTTATAGATTTTTTGTGAATTTTTTGTAAAATCTAAAACTTAAAGATAAAAATGGACATAAATATCTTATTTTCTAGTAATTATCTTGAAATCGTGTCCAAGTGAAAATTTATCTAAGAGAGTTCTTAGGAAAGGAAGATTCGTAAAAATAAAGTAGTCGTAGATATTATATATTTTTATGAAAAGTTAGATACATCTAAATACTTTCTGTAGCTTTTCATAAAATTTTTGCAATCACATTTATGTCATCGCTGCTCGTATCTCGTATATTTAATAATATAAATTTTAAAACGAATTTTTATTTTTATAAACAAAATTATTGTATAATTACATCTATTAAACACAATGTAAACATGCTTGGTTTTTTTAACGACATAGCAAAAATTATTAAATGTGACGTTATAAAAGAATTTGCTTTGTTGCTTTTTATAAGCGTAAAATTTTTAGGAAAAATATGAGCAGACAAGAATTTAAGATAAGTTATTCCAGAGTAAATACATATTTATTTTGTCCGTACAAATATAAACTTGTATATTTGGATAATTTTCATATTCCAGTAAATTCAGACATTACTTTTGGACATATTATTCATAAAACGCTTGAACGGTTTCATGTCGGTGGAGAGCAGTCTAGCGATGCTTTGTTTAAGTGTTACGACAATGCATGGAAAAATGACGGTTTTAAAGATTCTCAACAGATTTTTGAATATTATCGTCGCGGAAATCAAATGCTTGAAAATTATTACACATATTTTTGTGAGGCAAAATCTGAAGTTTTATATGTTGAAAAATCATTTGACACAAATATAGGAAAGTATAAATTTGTTGGAATCATTGATAGAATAGACAAACATCTCGATGGCACATACGAAGTTATAGATTATAAAACGCATGTCCAAATTTGGGAACAAGGACGTGTTGATAAAGATTTACAATTAACTTTTTACGCTTATGCCTGCAAGAACATTCTTGGTTTTAATCCTGATAAAATATCCATTTATTTCTTGTCGAACAATAAAAAGATGTATACAAAAAGAACTCAAGATGATATAAATAATGCTATAAATACGGCAATTGATATTGCTGGAAAAATAGTTGCGGAAAATTTTGATCATGATTTGTCAAAATGTTTTGTTTGTGATTTTAGATTTAAATGTAAATATTCGCAATATAGAGAAGTCGCAGCAAAGACAGTATAAATATAGAGCTATACAGAAATAGACTCGTTAATAATAATAGATGCTTTCAATTAAAATTGCATTTTAATCGTTAAGATATTATATTGGTACTAGAAATTAAGAGATTACTTTAAGTATGGTGGAATATGAGCAAAGAAAAAATAGATAAAAAAAGATTGGTATATAGAAAACGAAACTTTTAGAGAACACTTTACTAAAATTTTAAAAGAAAATCCTAAAAGAATAAAATCTTTTAAGACTAGTGTTGTAAGAAAGTATAACGAAATAAAAGATTTAGTTGCCTTTTTGGAAAATTTTAAAATTATCGCTATAGGAGAAGTTAAAACTAGCAAAATAGCTAAAGAGAGAAAGATGAAAAGTCCAAATGTCTATCGTATTTTGTCAAAAGACAGCAATCCGTCTTTTGCAAACTTGTCGGCTATTGTGTGCAATCTTGATTTTGGCTTTGTTGTTAAGGTTGCTTAGAAATTTTGAAGGTAGTATAAAAATATGGGAGTATAAAAAATGAAGTCACTGACAGTAGTGAAATTTGGCGGTAGTTTAACAAAAAATCCAAAAGTGCAAGCTAAATTTCTTAAAGAGATTGCAGAAATTTCTCGAAGACAAAGATTTATTTTAGTTCATGGTGGCGGTCCGGAAATTAACGCTATGCTTGAGAAGTTTTTTGTTACAAGCAAATTCGTGAATGGTTTAAGATATACAGATGCCAATACTATTTCTCTTGTGGAGCTTGCATTAAGCGGTAAAGTAAACAGAATTCTTACAACGGAGCTTATTAAAAATGGAGCAAACGCAGTGGGCATTTCTGGCAAAGACGGTAAAAGCGTAATTTGCAAACAAATTAAAGAACTTGGTTTTGTAGGAGATCCTGTAAAAGTAAATAAAAAGCTGATAGAAGTTTTATTAAACGCGGGGTTTTTGCCTATTGTAGCATCAATTGCTCAAGATGCTGTAGGAAACGTTATGAACGTTAACGCAGATTCCCTAGCATCTTCTCTAGCATCGGCATTCAAAGTAGAAAAATTAATATTTTTAACAAATGTTCCAGGCGTTTTTAATAAAAACAAAAAAATAATTAAAGAGATAAAAATAAAAGACGTTGACGTTTTGATAAAAAGCGAAGCTATAATAGGTGGTATGATTCCAAAAATTAAAGGATGTGTTAACTCAGTAAAGAAAGGTGTTAAGGAAGTTTGGATAGCTGATGGAAAAAGCGGAATAAAAAATATTAAAGGAACAGTAATAAAGAAATGAATATAAAACAGATTGAAGATAAGCATTTTATGCGCACGTATAAACGCAACAATCTTGTGGTAAAGAAAGCTAAAAATCAGTTTATATGGAATGACAAAGGCAGAAAATATTTAGATTTTTTTGCAGGTATAAGTGTATGCAATCTCGGGCATTGCAACGATAAAGTTTTGAAAGCCGTTAAACTGCAACTGGATAATTTTGTGCATGTATCAAACTTGTATTACGCTCCCATTCAAGTTAAATTGGGAGAAGAGCTTGTAAAAAGAGCTTTTCCGAAAGCAAGAGTGTTTTTGGCAAATTCAGGAGCTGAAGCCAATGAATGCGCCATAAAGCTTGCTAGAAAATGGGGGTATTTAAATCCTTCCAAACTGGGAAACAGATACGAGATAATTTGTTTTAAGAACTCATTTCACGGAAGAACAATGGCTACAATGGCTGCCACTGGGCAAAAAAAGTTTCATAATTACTTAAATCCGTTGCAGGAAAAATTTGTTTTCGCAGAGTTTAACGACATAAACTCAATAAAAAAGCTGATAAACAATAGAACTGTTGCCGTGATGATAGAGCCTGTGCAAGGCGAAGGGGGTATAATTTCCGCAGAGAAAAAATTCTTAAAAGAGTTGCGACTTCTTTGCGATAAGAACAATCTTCTTTTGATTTTTGACGAAATACAGTGTGGCATTGGGCGCACTGGAAAGTTTTATGCATTTGAAAGTTTTGGCATTAAGCCAGATATTGTCACTATGGCTAAATCTTTAGCAAATGGGTTGCCTTTAGGTGCAGTGGTAGCAGGGAAAAGATGTGAGGATGCTTTTACATACGGCGATCATGGGTCAACTTTTGGTGGTAATCCTATTTCTTGTGCTGCAGCCTTAGCCGTATCAAAAATAATGACTGCAAAATTTCTTTATAATTCATCTAAAATTTCAGATTATCTTCGCAAAAAATTAGAAGTTTTAAAAAACAAATATTCAATTATTAAAGAAGTGCGAGGAGTTGGATTAATCTTAGGCATAGATTTAACAATTAACGGCAAAGATATAGTAAATTATTGTTTAAAAAATAGATTGATAATAAATTGCACGCATGATACAGTTTTGCGTCTGTTACCACCGCTTATAATTACAAAAAAAGATGTTGATTGCGCTATGAAAATTTTGGAGGGAGCATTAAAATGGCAAGAGAAAATATTAAAAAAGTAGTTGTGGCATATTCTGGGGGACTAGACACTTCAGTAATTTTGTCATGGGTTAGAGAGCGTTATAATTGCGAAGTTGTTGCTTGTTGTGTAGATGTCGGGCAGGGGAAAGAATTAAAAGGTCTTAATGAAAAAGCAAAAAGCACAGGCGCTTCAAAATCTTATATTGTTGACGCTAAAGAAGAATTTGTAACGGATTATATTTATCCTGCAATAAAAGCAGAAGCATTATATGAAGACAGATATTACTTAGGTACGGCTTTAGCCAGACCTGTAATTGCCAAAAAGATTGCAGATATTGTAAAGAAAGAAAAAGCCGACACTGTTTGCCACGGCGCTACAGGGAAAGGCAACGACCAAGTTCGTTTTGAACTTGCATTCAAGGCTTTAATTCCTGACGTAAAGATTATTGCTCCTTGGAGAGAATGGGAAATACGTTCAAGAGAAGACGCTATAAGCTACGCAAAAAAAAGAAATATTTCTGTGCCTGTAACAAAGTCAAAACCATACTCCTCAGATGCAAACTTATGGCATGTTTCTTATGAAGGTGGTATTTTGGAAGATTTGAGCAAATGTTATGACGAATCTATGTTTAGAATGACTGTTTGTCCAGAAAAGGCGACAAATAAGTCTGCTTATATTACAATAGATTTTGAAAAGGGCATACCTGTTAGCGTTAATAACAAAAAGCTTAAGCCTGTTGAACTGATTACAAAGCTAAATGAGATTGCCGGAGCTAACGGAATAGGAAGAGTAGATATTATTGAAAACAGACTTGTTGGCATGAAGTCAAGGGGCGTGTACGAATCGCCTGCGGCAGCTGTTTTGTATACTGCTCACAAAGAATTGGAATCTATCGCTATAGATAGAGACACTTTGCACTTTAAGCAGTCCCTTTCTAGTAAATACGCAGAAATAGCGTATTATGGTTTGTGGTTTTCGCCCCTAAGAGAAGCTCTGGACGCTTTTATAAATAATACTCAAGAATATATGACTGGAAGCGTAAGGTTGAAACTTTACAAAGGAAATATTACGACTGTTTCAAGAATAGCCAAAAATTCGTTGTATTCTGAAAAACTTGCAACTTTTGAAAAAGATGAAACTTACAACCATAAGGATGCTGAAGGTTTTATAAATCTCTGGGGACTTCCGACTAAAGTTCAAGCAATGTTGAGGAAATAACACGAACTTTAGCGTAACTTGCTAGAAGTAAAAAAATATGCGAACAACACAAAGCTCTCATTAAAATGAAGTCTTTAGTGCGTTTGTTATACTTATCCACAATACTTTACAATTACTTCTGAGAACAGATTTCATTTGCTTTAGGACAAACTTGATTTTTTTTCTAGCACACGCTTGTTCTGATATTGTTTTTTTTAACGAACTAAAAACTTCGCTTTTTTTACCTATGTTGGAGCGATTTGGACATTTGTCAAACCAGTCTGGTGATCCATATTTTTGTATTAGGTGTAGAATATCCTATCCGTAAACAAACACGGCGCAATATAACAAAATTGCCAAACTTAGTTTTTATTTTGTTTCAGACTTTTTTTTATGTAGTTTCCTATCAACTTTAGCAATTTTATAGAAATCATCAAGCGCTTACAAGAAGCACAACAATAGTGTAATTATAAATGTCCAGAAATTGCTGTCCATAAACGTATTAAATGATTACACATTTATATTAAAAGATCCTTGATGTTATTTTTAAAATTTATTTTGTCTTCATCTGAAAGAATGACAGACGGTGGCTGCTTCATTTTAAGATAATCAAAAAATTTACCGTTAAGTTTTATTCTAAAATCCAAATGCGGACCCGTAGCAAGACCTGTCATGCCTACATATCCTATAACTTGTCCTTGTTTTACTTTACTTCCAACTTTTATTCTTTTTGCATATTTTAATAAGTGTCCGTAGTAAGTTTCGTATCCATTGGCATGTTTTATAATGACTAAATTTCCAAATCCGCCACTGTACTGAGCTTTCAGCGCAATTCCGTCTCCAATGGATGAGACTGGCGTACCTGAAGGTGCGGCATAATCTATGCCAAGATGAGGTCTTGTTATTTTTAAAATAGGATGGAATCTTTTTTCTGTAAAAAACGAGCTTATCCTACTAAACTGAAGAGGCGCTTTTAAAAATGTGCTTTTTACGGATTTTCCTTTTTCATCAAAGTAGCCTTCTATTCCGTTTTTTGTTTTGAAGTAGAAAGCTTTATAAGAGTTTGAAGAGGTTTTGTATTCTGCCACTATAACTCTGGAAGATATTTTTGTTTCTCTCTTTTTAGCATTTTCAATTTCATATACGATTTTAAAAGAATCTCCTTGTCTAGTGTCTGTAAGAAAGTCCATTTGCCATGCAAAAATATCAGCAAAAGCTCTAATAACATCTGCAGGAATGCCATAAAAAACCATTGCAGTCCACAATGAGCTTTCTATGGTGCCTTTTTTCTCATATTTCACTATAATAGTTTCAAGACGTTTTTTTTCTGCACTTATTACAGATTGTGAAGATTTTGAAATTTCGTAATAAAACATTCCAGAAGGATAATAATGAAAGTTTGTCCACTCGCCGGTAAGTTCATCATAAACTATTTCGTAAAAATCTCCAGGTAGGCACTTGTCTATGTTTACCAGCTTTTTTAATTCTCTTAAAATATTAGAAGAATCTTCACTTGAGAGCTTTGTTTCGTCAAGAGTTAAAGCTAAAACGTCGCCTTTTTGTATTACAACCTTTTCAATTTTATTTTCTTCAAAAATTTTTTCGTTTGTTGATTTAATATTTGAGCTTTTTAAACTTGAAAATTTACTAACGCGTATTAAGGCAAACATTAGCAAACCAACGATTACAGTAACGTAAAAAATTAAATTTCTTTTAGCGATATATTTCATGAGTGGCTATTATACTTGATTTTAAGTTTTTTGACAACATTGTGAGGTTTTTGTAAAATCTTATTTCATTTTATCATTTTAGGTTCAGACGTTTTACGTTTAAAAAATTGATTATAGAGGGGAATTTTATGGCTGAGATAAAGCCTTTTCGCGCAATAAGATATTCACAAGAAAACATTACTAATTTTATTTGTCCTCCTTACGATGTAATAAGTCCCTTGGAAAAAGAAAGACTTCAAAAACTATCTCAATTTAACATAGTAAACATTGAACTTCCTGATGATCGTACAAACAAAAACAATAAATACAAAAACGCTGCGGAACTGTTGCATTTATGGCAGAATGAAGGAGTTCTTGTGTGCGACAACATTCATGCTTTTTATTTTTACGAGCAAGTTTTTAACAATCATGGAATAAAAATGACTAGAAGAGGTTTTTTTGCTGCATTAAAACTTGAAAATCCCCATTCGCAAAAGGGGTCAATAAAACCTCATGAAAAAACTCTTTCCAACCCAAAAGCCGATAGATTAAGTCTTTTAAAAGCTACAAAAGCTAACATCAGTCCAATTTTCGGGCTTTTTGATGATGAATGCCGTATTGTAGTTGGCATTTGTAAAAATATAGCTAAAAGGAATCCTTCATCTGTAGCGAAAGATAAAGATGGAGTTTTTCATAAACTTTGGACTATCGATGATAAGGATATAATTAAAACTTTGGAAAAATATTTATTAAATAAAAAAATATTTATAGCAGACGGACATCACAGATATGAAACTGCATGGAATTATAGTCAGGAGAGAAAAGAAAAAGACAAATATTATTCGCAGTATTCAGACTATAACTATGTTATGTCGTACTTGTGTCCTATGGAGGATCCCGGCATTTCCATTTGGGCTACTCATAGAGTTATAGAAGCTCCTGACAATTTAGAAGCTAATATAGAGAAATATTTTGACGTCCATTTAGCTAAAGATTTTCAGAAACTTTCAAAAAAAGAAATCCAGCCTATTATGATTTTTAAAGATAGGAAATACAGAGTTTTAACGATAAAAAAAGATGATTTTCTTAAAAAAGCCATGCCTAAAAAAAGCAAGGCTTATAGGAATTTGGCAGTAAGCGCTTTACATTATGTTCTTATGCCTAATATTGAAGC
>JAITAQ010000028.1 GCA_031283985.1 Endomicrobium sp.
GTATCGGTGTTGGACTTGATGTCTCACTTTCACTAATAGTTGGCGCTGGCGTCGCTGTTGGTGTTGCTATCGGTGTCGGTTTTGCCTTCGCACTTTCACTTTCGTTTGCACTTGGTGTCTCTGTTGTTGGTGTTGTTGGTGTTGGTGTCAGGTTGAGAGACAAATACCTAGTCCATGCGGCTGCTCTCGCTCTCCTCATTAAGTCAGCATCGTTAATTCCTTTGTCACCTTCATAAAAGAATGGCATCGGTCTTTTGCTTACGGGGGATATCATCAGCGCTGTTGATGGAGTTTCTGGGTTTGGTCTTTTGATTGATGATGGTTTCAGAGGTCTAGCTGGTATAGGGTCATATATTGGTTGTGAATCGGGTTCTTTGGGTTTATTATCTACGATAGGCAATCCTTCTTCTTCAGAATTGAATGGGTCTGGGTTGGTTGGGTCGCTATCAACTATTATGCGACTGGGATTTTTAGATGCTCGTTCTCGCTGCTGTTTACGCCATTCCTGCTCTACAAACACGTTCTGCTTACGGAAAAACGGCGCGTTTGTGCAGCCTAATGCTAACTGCAGTGGATACGTTATTATCGTTAAACATTCCACCAAAAAAGTATGAAAAGAAGGTTGTCGCTTGCGCTTGTGGAACGCTTCCTGTAATAAGACACACAATAACAATGACCGAGATTAGTTTTTTTATGATTTGGGCTTCATTATTTTTAATTCCGCTCTAAAGTTATAACTGTTATTTCGCTTGTATTAAACAATCTCATAGGCGGTCCCCATATACGAGTTCCAGAAGTTATATATAGATTGGAATTATTACTCTTGTACAATCCATAGTTATACTTCATAAAAAACTTACGTGCTATTTCAATCGGAGGGATTTGTCCTGCATGAGTATGTCCTGAAAGCTGTATTATGCTAATTCCTTGATCTGAAGAAATATCAAAAGATTCTGGATGATGGCTTAAAAATAATACTGGATAACGCTTATCAATATTTGATAGGGTTTTTGAGATCTCTTCATTGCTTTGGTAATAAATATCATCTATACCAGCAACATTTATAATATTGCCAACAACTATATTTTCGTTTCTTAAAGATTTAAAGTCTAATTTTTCTATCATTGGAAAAAATTTATCCGTTCCTATATAGTACTCATGATTACCGGTAACTACGAAAACACCGTATTTAGCTTTTAATTTGCCAAATCCATAATTAAGATACTCATCATTTTTGTTTATGTCCATATCTATAACATCGCCTGTAATAACTACCATGTCAGGATTTAAAGCTATAGCTTTATCAAGAATTTTGTCTATAACTTTTGCTGAAGAAAATTGATTAATATGTATATCTGAAAGCTGCACAATTCGTAAAGAGTTTATCGGCAGATTTGGAACTTTCAAATTTACTTTTTTAACGTTTAGAATAAATGCAAAGTTTAACGAAGACCAAACCAAAGAGGCTATGCTTAGAATTATTGTCACAAAAGTTGAATAATATCTAAATTTTTTGATTTTGAATATGATGCGGTTGACTAAATTTACAATATCATTTATAAAAATAAAAGAAAAGAATATGCTCCATATGCCCAGACAAATATATCCGAATGGTCCTATAATTGACATAGTAGAGAATTTATAGTGGTTGTTTATAAATGACAAAACGCTTATAATGCCTAAACCAAAAAACATTATGTATAAATAAATGTTGTGAGGATACCGAATGTTTAATCCTGAAGCTATCCTCCAAGATATATAGATATATCCGAATAAATAAAGCGATGATATTAAAACAAACACTATTTTATCCTTAGTTTTTTCATAAGAGAAGCTCTTGCTTTTAAAAGAAACTCAACGGCTATGGGTGACAAATAATCAGGATATGACCACGGAAGTTTTATATAGCTGTTTTTTTGATATATTGTCGTAACTTCTCCGTATATTCCTTTTTTTAAATAAATTCTATGGCTATAGTCTTTAGTTGTGGCAAGTATTACATTTGCTGGAGTTATATAGCCCGGATCAATATTTATTTTTCTTTTATTATCTATAGCAGAGCTATTTTCAATAGAATTTGTAAAAACTTTTATCTCTGCTAAATCCACAGCAAAAACCAACTTTTCAAAAGAAATCCAAAAACGTTTTAAATTATCGCCCATTTCATGATTATAATACTTTGAGAAATAAAAAGACATCATATCGCTTATTAAATCAATTTTTCCATGTTTTTCTTCAAGTTTCTCAAATGATTTTTGCTTTACCTCTTCGTTTGAAGAAATTATTCCGCAAAACAACTTTACCTCTTTAGGTTCTCCTATAGCGCCCATCTTTTTCCTCTTTGAATTTTTTGCAGGTATATACTGAGTTTACTACAAAAATCTAAATTTGTAAAATCATTGCACCGAATGGTTTTTAGCAAATTCTTTCTGGCTAAATTTTATTATATAACAATAGGAATTCAAATGAAAAAATCTTTTATTATTTTAATGTTCATGTTTTCTTTTACAATTTCAGCATTTTGCACAAGAGATTTTATTGAAGGAATTGACTATACGATGGATTTTCATGAAAAATCTTCTGAAATGGCGGCAACACTCCACGTCAATTTTGTAGGAGTTATTCCAGACCCTAGCGAGGCTGAAAAAATAGTTAAACAAAAGTTAAGAATATACGGTAACAATCTTATAGCAAGCAACAAAGTTATACGTACAGGAAAAAAAGAAATGCGCTATAAAAACATTATCGGCTCAGCATGGAAAACAGATATTACAGATCCTTCAAATCCAATAAAAATCAAATTCAGTGAAGATCTCGCTGCATATGTATGGCTTGGCAAAACAAAATCTATCGTTCCATTTCCTGACTACATAACCTTTCTAAAGAAAGAACAAAAAAATTTCAAGAAAAAACAACAGCTAAATAAATAAAAAGACTAAGAAAAACCTTGCGCGCAATGCTTGCTTAGTGCAGCCTATAGACTATCGGCATAAACTGATGACAATAAACATCTAAGTTTATTTTATTGGTTAGATAAAAAAACAAATGCTATTAATTAAACCATTCAGTTGGTATTTGTTTATTTTATACATATTGTTATTCATCTCTCATAGAACAAAACTCACCACACATTGTGCAAACATCTTCTTGACGCGGTGGAAGTTTAGCCCTTTCTTTTGTAAACTTAATGGGATCAATACAAAACTCTTTTTGTTTTTCCCAATCCCTGGCTTTACGCCATTTAGACATTTTGTCGTCACGTTCTCTTGCACCGTGAACTCCTTTTACAATATCTGCCGCGTGAGCTGCAATTCTTGCGGCAATCACACCTTCATAGACATCTTGGACGTCAGGAAGCCTTAAATGTTCCGCTGGGGTAACATAGCAAATAAAATCTACACCTTTGGCTGCAGCTAAAGCTCCTCCTATCGCAGAAGTTATGTGGTCATATCCAGGAGCAATATCTGTTACAAGAGGTCCCAAAAAGTAAAGGGGAGCATTATGTCCCAATCTTTTGGCAAGAGTTACATTAGACTCAACTTGGTCTAACGGGATATGTCCAGGACCCTCTATCATAGCTTGCACACCTGCAGCCCTTGCTTTCAAAACGAGTTCCCCTAAGACTGAGAGTTCTGCAATTTGAGGTCCGTCAGAGGCATCAAAAAGACAACCTGGTCTAAATCCATCACCAAGGCTTAAAGTTATGTCATATTTCTTTGCTATTTCTAAAAGTCTATCATACTGCTCGTACAAGGGATTTTCTTTTCCTGTAGCGTTTATGGCTTTCACCAAAAAAGATCCTCCCCTGCTTACTGTTCCAGCAAGACGACCTTGACGATTTAGTATCTCAACCGTTTCTTTATTTATACCACAGTGCACCGTAATAAAATCAACACCCTGTTCTACTTGTTCTTCTATAACGTCAAACAGGAGTTCGCTGTCAATCTGAGATATTTTTTTGCCTTTTGCTACAGTCCTACAAGCCGCTTCGTAAATAGGCACTGTGCCCACTTGCACTGGACACGCTGCAAGTATTTCTTTTCTTATTTGCGTTAAATTGCCGCCGGTAGACAAGTCCATAACCGCATCAGCACCAGCTTTTACAGCAGCGTTCAATTTTTGTAATTCTTCATCCAAGTCTATATGATCGGGAGAAGTTCCTAAGTTGGCATTAACCTTAGTTTTAAGCCCAGCGCCGACTGCAGTTATTTTCTTAAGCATTCTATTAATATTTTTAGGAATAACTATAGTCCCTGAGGCAATGCCTGATCTAATAAAATCCTCACTCAAATTTTCCAATTGAGCAACAGATTTAATCAAATCATTTGGCTTTTTATTTTTTGCAGCTTCTATAAGTCTCATTTTGTTTTCCTCATTTTGAAATATATTTTTGATTTTTACTTTTAGATCTGTTCTGTATTGTTAATTTCCACGACTATCCTTTATCATTATTTTTATCAAAAAATTTCTTATATTTTATATATACCTTTTTTTCTGTTGTGTAAGTTAAATATCTTTGTTTTTTAAAATCTACAGATGTTTCGGGAGCAAAGACTTTTGAATATTCTTCTAAAACTCTTAAAGATTCTTCCGCTCGTTTAAAGTTGGCAATTATTACTGCTGACAATTCTTTTGTTGCCGTTTCTAGTATTTGTCTGCCTAAATCTTCAACAGAATCTCTTTTTTTTATAAGTTTGCCATATTTATTTCTTAAAATTTTATCAACGACGTGTCGTATGGAGCGAATATTTTTATAAAGAATCTTATCGTCAAGAATAAAACGCAAACTGTCTTCAACAACTCTTAAGCCTTCGCGACAACGATTTAAATTTGCATCTATTATTCTAAAAATAGATTCTTTGCTGTTATTTTTTTTTATTTTTTTATCAGGATATACTACACTTCTCTTTACGCTATAAAAATTTGAATAGCCTAAAAATTTTTTTTTATTTTTTAGAGACATATCTTTCCACTATTAAATTTATTAAAGTTGTCGTGGATTTTCCTTTTACAAAAGGAAATATGTAAACTTTTTTTACAAACTCTCTCCCTATTATTTCAGACAATTTATAATCGCCACCTTTTACTAAAATATCTGGACAAAGCTCTCTTAAAATTTCTTTGGGAGTATGCTCGTTAAACACAGTCACATAATCTACAGGTTTTAATGAAAGGAGAAGTTTCGCTCTGTCCTTTTCACCAACTAACGGTCTTTTTGGACCTTTAAGACAGCGTAAGGATTTATCAGAATTTATGGCAACTATCAAAACATCGCCTATACTTTTAGCTTTTTTGAATAGATTTACATGCCCTAAGTGCAATAAATCAAAACAACCATTTGTGAAAACGACTTTCTTCCCTGCTTTTTGGAGTCTTGCAACTTCTGATTTCACTTCTTTTCTTGTTAAAGCTCTATCTAAAGATTTTAATGCGTTCATTGCTTTCTCTCTGCTTAAACTTTAGACTCCTGTTGCCGACTCTTATATCCTAATAAATTTTCGCACAATGATAAGCAAACCACCACTTTACACACTGAGATTAACCTATTCCCATTTTAAAATTGGTTTTCTAGCGGCTTCTACCTCGTTTAATCTTCTTACAGGAGTATTTATAGGAGCGTCCTTTAATTTTTGCGGGTCTCGACAAAATTCTTCAAGAATAATTTTATTGACAACATTTATAAATTTATCTAAAGTTTCTTTTGATTCAGTTTCCGTAGGTTCAATCATTATAGCTTCGTCAACAATTAAAGGGAAATATATCGTTGGAGCATAATAACCGTAATCCAAAAGCCTTTTTGCAATGTCTATAGTTCTTATGTCATTTTTAAACAAAGTTTTCGGAGAAAGAACGAACTCATGCATACATATATTGCCTGCAGGAATATTAATTTTATCTTTAAACTTGGCAAGCATATAGTTTGCGTTAAGAACTGCCTGTTCGGAAACATTTTTTAACCCTTTTCCTCCAAGTGCCTTTACATATGCATAAGCTTTTAATATCACAGGAAAATTTCCAAAGAAAGCTTTTAACTTGCCAATGCTTTTTGATTTCTTATAATTTAACACGTATTTATCTTTCTTTTTTTCCACTCTAGGAACAGGAAGAAAAGTCTCCAAAAAAGATTTAACTCCAATAGGTCCCGATCCCGGTCCACCGCAGCCGTGAGGAGTTGAAAAAGTTTTATGCAGGTTTATATGCATAACGTCAAATCCCATGTCACCAGGTCTTACTATTCCCATAACTGCGTTGAGATTTGCACCATCATAATATAAAAGGCTTCCGTTATCATGAACCAATTTTGATATTTCGTCTATATTTTTTTCAAATACTCCCAAAGTGTTTGGAACGGTAAGCATCATTGCCGCAACTTCAGGAGTTAAAACTTCTTTCAATTTATCAAGGGATATGCTACCATCCGGCTCAGACTTTAACAGAACAATCTCGAAACCAGCAAAAGCCGCTGAAGCTGGATTTGTACCGTGAGCAGAGTCTGGAACAATTATTTTTCTTCTTTTTTGTTTTATAGATTTAAAATACTTAGCTATTACTAAAAGACCTGCAAGCTCCCCGTGAGCTCCAGCTGCTTGCTGCAAAGAAAAAGTATCCATGCCGGCAACTTCACATAAATCTTTTTCTAATTCATACATAACTTCTAAAACACCCTGTATAGCTTCAATAGGCTGATAAGGATGCACATTGTTAAACGCATCATTTCTAGCTATACGTTCATTTATCAACGGATTATATTTCATAGTACATGATCCGAGCGGATAAAAAACCGTGCTAAGGGCATAATTTTTTCTTGAAAGGTTTGTAAAGTGTCTTAATAAATCGTTCTCAGCAATGTTGGGCAATCCCAAAGGAATGCTTCTTTTCAAGTTTTCCGGAACTTGAGCATTTATTGCCACATCGCACTCAACGCCGTACGCAGGCTGACATTCCGAAGATAATTCGTTTAATAGTTTTTCCATTTTATATCCTGTTTATTAACAATATAAATTACGCATTAATCAAATTAAATTTCCCATTAAAGCTCTCGGGGAATTGAGTTCATTAAATTGTTTTATATGAGCATTTATTATGTATATATAAAAACTATATTTTAGTCAAAAGTTCTACAAGACTATCTATTTCCGCTTTGTCTCTTTGCTCTGTTACACAAAAAAGAAGACAATTTTTAAAACTATCTCCGGCATTTGACAAATCTAAGGGTCCCAAAATATTATTTTTAAGTAAAACTTTATTTATCTTTTTTATGTTTTTGCTTGTTTCAATTACAAATTCATTGAAAAAAGTTTCTGTTTCAAACTTGGCTTTGAAACCGTCTAACGATTTTATTTTTGTAAACGCATATCTTGCTTTAGAAATATTTATTTCAGCAAGATTTGAAAAACCTACATTCCCCCAGCCCGACAAAAATACGCAAGCAGCCAAAGCATTTAAAGACGCGTTTGTGCAAATGTTAGACGTAGCTTTTTCCCTTCTAATGTGTTGTTCTCTTGACTGCAGCGTTAACACAAAACCTCTTCTGCCGTCTCTATCTGTAGTTTGTCCTACAATCCTTCCGGGCATTTTCCATTCTAAAGATTTTTTTACAGCCATAAAACCAAAAGTAGCTCCGCCAGCGCTCATTGAGGACCCCAGCACTTGTCCTTCTCCAACAGCTATGTCAGCACTATATTCTCCAGGAGCTTTAAAGACGCCCAAAGATAAAGGATTCACAATAGCGACAAATAAAGAATTTTTGCTCTTTATTGACGAAGACAATGCGTCCATATCCTCAACAACACCAAAATAGTTCGGTGATTGTATTACAACCGCTGCAGTAGTGTTGTCAATAAGAGAATCCACAGTGTTTTTGTCCAACCGTCCATTGTCTGACAAAGAAATTATTTCTATTTTTGCTTTAGAATTTTCAAGATAGGTTTTTACAGTTTGAATATACTCTGGATGCACTCCGGAGGAAATTAATATTCTATTTTTGCTGCTTACTCTTAAAGCAAGCAAAACTGCCTCTGCAGTTGCCGTAGCGCCGTCATAAAGAGAAGCGTTTGAAGTATCCATCCCAGTCAATGCACATATTAAGCTTTGATACTCAAAAACAGCCTGCAAAGTGCCTTGACTTGCTTCAGACTGATAGGGTGTGTATGCCGTCCAAAATTCTGACCTTCCGACAATTTCGCCAACTAAAGAAGGAATAAAATGATCGTAAATACCAGCTCCTCTAAAAGAAATTAGCTTTTTATTTTTAGAGGCTATATTTAAGAAATACTTTAAAAGCTCTTGCTCGGTCTTTCCTCCTGAAATGTTCAAATCCTTAGCTTTTAAATGATTAGGAATAATTTTGAACAATTCATCAATATTGCCAATCCCTATACTTTCCAACATTTGCTTTTTATCTTTTTGATTTTGCGGTGTATAGTCCATAGTTATCTCTGTTTATATTAATTTTTTATAATCATCGGGATTCAACAAATCGACTAATTCTTTCTCATTGGAAAACTCTATTGCAAACAAATATCCTTCTTCATAAGGGGAATTATTTACAAGCTCAGGACTTCCTAAAACTTTACTATTTATCTCAATAATTTTTCCGCTTACTGGAGCATATATATCAAACGCAGATTTTACAGACTCTATAACTGCTGCAGGTTGTTCTTTTTTTACATCTCTGCCTATTTCAGGAAGCTCTACATGCACTACATCGGTAATTTCATGTTGGGCAAAATCTGTAATGCCTACTTTTACTTTATTCCCTTCAATTTTTACCCATTCGTGGGTTTTTGTATATAATAGATCTTGTGGAATATTCATAGCGCTACCCCTTTTTTTGATTTATAAGTAATACTTTATGCTGATTTTTGGAATACTTTCTACATTCGTTCCAATAGAGTTTGTTCCTTCGCTTCCTATACTAAAAGAAAGAGCTGCTTCAGTAGAAAGAGATAAATTGTCCAGCACAAACCACTCAACACCAAACCCTCCTGCAATAATGCCAAATGTTTTTTCCACTCTATATAAAGACAAACTTCCATTAGAAAAAACATTTAATTTTTTATAAGATTTTATTACATATAAAAATTCACCCCCTATTATATATATGTTCTTATTGGCATGATTGTCATCTATTCTAAACCCTAAGAAACATTCAATACCGGCAAGATCAGTCAGCCAATATCTTGCGGAAAGAACAGACAAATGCAGTTCAGAAAAGTTAAAACCAACTCCAATTTTTTCAGCAAGTTGTTTTTCTGAAGTTGCATTGTTTTGAGACGCAATAGCAAAAGAGCCTAATACACCAACGCATAACAACATCGATATTATCTTTTTCATTTGATCTATCTCACTGTTATTTTATCTCATTAATTCTTTTCTGTGCTTTTTCTGCTTCTTGCGTTGCTGGGAAACTAATCAACACTTCGTTAAACGTTTTTACAGCTTCGTTTTTAAAACCTGTCGCAAGATAATACTCAGCTAAATTTAAATAAATATCTCTTATTAAAAAGTGATCAGGATATTTATCTATAAACTCTTTTAATGCAGTTATAGCATTGAAATAATCTTTTTTAGAATCATAAATATAAATAATTCTTGCCAAAGCTAAAGGTCTTATAGCTTCCGGCTTAGCTTTACTTTTGGTTTCTTTTAGGATATTTAAAGCTTCGTTATAAGACTGAAGCTCCGTGAGTATGTCAGCTCTAAATAATTTCGCTTGGTATGCTGCAGGCGTTTTTGGATACTTTGCTATGACTTCATCCAGAATTGTTGTGCCTAATTGTTGATTTCCGTTGGCAAAAGCTGAATAAGCTTTTGTCAAACCTAGCGAGGATAAATTATCAATTTTATGAATTCTTGAACAATAAATAAAAATTACAACAACTACAAGCAAAACTATGGAAGTTATAATTGTTAAAACTTTTATGGCTGATTTAGTAATAATATCAGGTGCTTTTTTCAAAAAATTGATTTGCATTCTTATCAATCTCCTTTATTAACTATTTCCAAAGAATTTTTTTGCATCTCGTCAAAAAAATCTGCAGAAAGCCCTGCATCCGACAGAACTTTTGATATAAGTTTTTTTGTTAAAAAATGTTCAGGTTCATGGGTATCGGTATCAATAACAAGTTTTGCTTTACTTTTTAAAGCAATTTGAGCAACTTCTTTGTTTGTAATACCATGTTTTGATTTTGTAGTAATCTCTATTTTTACATTGTTTTTTGATGCAAGCAGAGCAACCTCATCAGACAAGTGCCCTGGATGTGCTAGTATGTCTATCTCTGCTTCAACAGCAGCCAAATTTGTCCCTTCAGGAACTACTTCTTCAATAGTTTCCCCATGGACAACTACAACTTTTGCCCCAAGTGTTCTACACTCGCAAGAAACTTCTCTAATAAGACGCGGAGGGACGTATGTAAGCTCAGCCCCCGGTAAAACAAATATGCCATAACTTTCAGTCAATATTTTTGCTAATTTTGCGATTCTGGGGATAACAAAATCCATGTTTGAGTGGTCAACATGATCTGTAATAGCTACAGCTGTATATCCATGCTTTTTAGCCCTATAAACAAGTTCAGACGGACTTAAAATCCCGTCTGAAAACAGCGTATGTGTATGTAAATCTATCATTAGTTTAGTATCCCAAGTCAAGTCAAGTTTAGTCTCCCACGAAATTATAACAAAAACTTTGAATGCAGTCAATGGTTGGAATTAAAAATAAAATGGATATCTTAGGTATAGATTTTTCTCGTAAGCCGATAGCTTCAAACAAAACATATCAAGTCAGGTAGAAGAACTGTAGAGTTAGTATATATTCAGCCAAATGAAAAAGTAAAATATATTAGAAATAATACAATCCTTCAGGAATAGAAAAAGCTGACTTTATTAATTCAATATTTTTATCTAAAACACTAACAACATCAAAGCGAATATTGTTTTTGATATTGTTCTGTTTTAGATAGACTATTGCAGATTTTATGATTTTCTTTTGCTTGCTATATGTAACTGACTCTTGAGGTGTGCCGCTGAAAGACGACTTTCTGTATTTCACTTCTGTAAAAACTATTGTGTTATCTTGCTTTGCTATTATATCTATTTCTCCAAAACGAGTTTTAAAGTTTATATCAAGAATTTTGTATTTCAATCTTTTAAGATACACTGCAACTTCTTTTTCTTTTTCAAAGCCTATATCCCTTGCTATTTTCATCATGGATTATCCCCTTTTAAACGCCAGCAAAGAACTATTATATCTACCTTCGTTTGCAAGAAAGCGTTTGTCTTATTGATGCAAAAGTTAGTCTATGTATAGGACAAATTCCATATTTTCGTAAAGCCACTATATGCTTTTTTGTACCATATCCTTTGTGTTTTTCAAACCCATAAACAGGATACTGTTTTGCATAATCGCACATCAGTCTGTCTCTTGTAACTTTTGCAATGATTGAAGCCGCTGCTACACAAGCGCTTTTTCCATCTCCACCTATAAGAGCTTCTTGATTAAGTTCAAGAGCTGGGATTTTATGATTACCATCAACTAAACATAATTCTGGTTTATGTTGCAATTTAGAAACAGCTATAGACATTGCAAGGAATGTAGCTTGCAGTATATTTATTTGATCAATAACTATATTGTCAACTATTTCAACAGCATAAGCTAAAGCTTTTTCCTTTATTACGTCAAAAAGTTTTTCTCTTTGTTTTTCAGATAATTGTTTGGAATCATTTAAATAGGGAATAATTATATCTTTAGGAAGGATTACCACAGCTGCAACCACAGGACCAGCTAAAGGACCTCGTCCCGCCTCGTCAATGCCAGCAATAAATTTGAGTCCTTTATCGTAAAATTTTTCATCAAAAGAGAATGGATCCATTCTCTCTAACAAATTAATTTAATTATCAGAAGGAACCCTCTGAGCCAAGTCTTTTTTTATAAATCTCTTTGAAGAATCTTCGGTAATTCTTGCAGCTTTACCTGAAAGATTTCTCAAGTAGTATAATTTTGCTCTGCGAACTTTTCCATGTCTTACAACTTCAACTTTATCTATACGAGGAGAGTTGATAGGGAAAATTCTCTCTATACCTACACCGAATGAAACCTTTCTAACTGTAAAAGTTTCTGAAAGACCGCTGCCTTTCATGCGGATAACAACTCCTTCAAAAATCTGAATTCTTTCATTTCCGCCTTCAACTACTTTAAAATATACTTTCACCTGATCGCCAGGCTTAAAAGATACACCCAAATTTCTCTTTTGTAATGATTGCACGTGATCTAATAATGACATTTTACTGCTCCTTTAGATAACAAACACGAAACAAATAACACAGCATTCTAATATTTTCAATTTATTTTTTTAGCAAATCGGGACGCCTTTCTTTTGTACGCTTGTAAGATTGTTTTTGCCGCCAAGATTCAATCTTCTTATGATCCCCCGATAAAAGAATATCGGGGACTTTATGATCTTTGAACACAGCAGGTCTTGTATAATGAGGATAATCTAAAAGCCCATTGTAAAAGGAATCGTTAGTTACTGAAAATTCTTTTTTAACAACACCTGGGAGCATTCTCGCCATGCTGTCAATTAAAACCATCGCTGGAATTTCCCCGCCGGTAAGAACATAATCCCCTATGGAGATTTCTTCGTCAATATAATCCATAATGCGCTCATCAATCCCTTCGTAATGACCGCATATAAGAACCAAATGTTTAAACTGTGAGAGATTTTTTAAAATCTCATTGTTTAATGTCTTTCCTTGTGGCGACATATAAATTACACACGGTTTGACATAGGGATTTTTATAAGAACTATTCTTTTTCTTGACACCTACACTTTTTATTATAGCGTTGTAAAGAGGTTGGAGCATCATAACCATGCCTACACCACCGCCAAAGGGCTTATCGTCAACTTTTTTATGCCTATCTTTAGAAAAAGCCCTTATATCTACCACATTAATATCAAGAATCTTTTTTTTAGACGCTTTCCCTATCAAACTTTCCGTTAATGCCCCTTGAAACATTGCCGGAAATATTGTAAGAATATCAATCTTCATATACGTAGTAACCATTGTACTCAAGAACGTCATCAGCCAATTTCACTTGACCATAAATTTTATCGTACTCTTTAGGTAAAACAACAAAAATTTTTTTCCTTGTGGAATTAACTTCTTTTACAACATTCTTTAACGCAGGTATCAAAACTTCTTCGTTGGAATACTTTACAACCCAAACATCATTACTGCCTGTTGATATAACATCTGAAAGGACCCCCATCAGGTTTCCGCGTTGATCAAACACTTCAAAACCCAATATATCGGAGATCTTCCATCTTAAATCGTTGTTTTTATGATCCATCACTCACTCTACTACTTCTACCGTTGCTCTCTTATCAAGTTTCGCGGAGACAGAATTCACAATAATTCTTATTGCCTTAATTATTCTCCCTTCCTTGCCAATAACCTTTCCTCTGTCTCCATCAGCGACTTTTAACTCTAAAACTGTTGCTTTTTCCCCTCCAATTTCTTTGACTTCTACATGATCCGGGTTGTCAACCAAAGCCTTCGCAATCAAAAGCACTAGTTCTTTCATGAGTTGTCCCTCCATTATTTTATTAAGAGGCAAACGTTATTTATTTTCAGACATTTGGCATTTTTTTATCAATACTGCTACAGTTTCGGAAGCTTTTGCACCTGCACTTAACCAATAGTTAACTCTGTCCATATTGATATTAAGCTTATTATCTAAAGCTATAGGATCATACTGACCTAAAATTTCGATAGGTTGTCCATCTCTTTTTGATTTCTGCTCAACTGCAACAACCCTATAATAAGGTCTTTTTGGTTTGCCTGTTCTTTGCAAACGTAGTCGAACTGCCATCTCTCTACCTCCATAGTACTTAATGCAATAACTACCTCCAAATCTGAGATACATCATTATAGCATAGTTATAGATTGTATATAAATCAGTTAATAATTGTCAACATAAAATCTTTACTTATAGGACTCTTCTACAGCCGCAGAAGCTCCTAACCTGAAGCTACTGAAAAATATTTCTTTTCATTTTCAACCACCCATTTTTTGTATGTTCCAGCAACATGTTGCTGGAACTCATGATTGCTACGACTTCACTTACATCAAAGACGCACTGTAAACTCTTATTTTTGCTTTGGCACCTTTGGCTACACATGCCATTTGTTGTACTTCATGAGAATATTCATAATCGCATTTTTCTTTGTTGCAACTCATCTTTTATCTCCTTAAGTTTTTTACATACAAACAGAAAAGCTTTCTTATCTATACACAAGATAAACTAAGCTCTATCACTATTTCAAAAAGAAAATAAGACAAGACTATTTGTTATAAAACGGAGGGGGAGAGATTCGAACTCTCGATACGGACTTTCATCCGTATACCGGTTTAGCAAACCAGCGCACTAAACCAACTATGCGACCCCTCCACTTTTTACTTTATCTTTTTTAACTATTTAACTTAACCAAAAACACTTGTTTGCAGTGTTCACAAAAATAATCATTCCACAGTTAGTGATTGTACAAAAAATTCTTGTTCCCTGCAATGCATCGGATTATCTATTTTGGGATTCGTTAATAAAACTTGCAACAGATTTATGATACCTTTTTGGCTTTTTTAAGCCTAATAGTGTTATTAAATCAACCCAGTATATGTTGAAGATTTTACATTTGTATCTATTAGTTGATATAATCCTTTTGAGATTATGAGAAATCATTTTAAGAGGGCACAATGAAACTAATAGACGGCAAAAAAATATCAAATGACTTAAGATTAAAAATTAAAGACCAAGTCAAAAAAATCAAACAAAAAACTGGGAATTTTCCAGGTCTTGCAACAATTTTAGTAGGGCAAAATCCTGCAAGCCAAGTATATATAAAATCAAAAATTAAGGCTTGCCAAGAGGCTGGGATTCAATCTTTTCACCACAATCTTGATGAGAATTCTTCAAAAAAAGATATTATATCTTTAATAAACGAACTAAACAAAAGCTCCAAGGTTGATGGAGTTTTGCTTCAACTGCCACTTCCAAATAATGAATATGCCCAAGACTGCATAAATGCAATAAGTCCTTTAAAAGATGTGGATGGCTTACACCCTTTTAACGCAGGTCTTTTGAATTTGGCAAAAAATTGTGATGAAATTATCAAAAAAAATATTTTGGTCTCTTGCACTCCGTTAGGAGTTATATATCTTCTTCACAAATCAAACATATCAATTGAAGGAAAAACAGCAATTGTCATTGGAAGGTCTAACTTAGTTGGCAAACCTCTTTCAATGTTGCTGCTTGCAAATAACGCGACAGTAATAATGTCTCATTCCAAAACCAAAAACTTAAAAGAAATGTGCAAAAATGCCGACATTGTTATTGCAGCAATAGGCAACTCTAAATTTCTAAACAAAAATTTTATAAAAGACGGAGCAATAGTTATTGATGTAGGCATCAATAGAACTCCCGACGGACTGTGTGGCGACGTTGACTTCAATTCTGTTAAAGACATGAATGTAACTATAACTCCTGTACCCGGCGGTGTAGGACCAATGACGATAACAATGCTGCTTGCAAATACGCTCAAAGCATTTAAAAACAGACATTAATTTTCTTATAACTGTTTTTTGAATCCAAGCTAGATGTTTATGAAATAATTAAAATTTTACTTTTGGGGAAACAAAATGAATTTTACTTTTTTGATAGTCTTTCTTTTTCCAATAGTGACTGGGCTGATGTATTTTGTTATGGCAGCGGAAGTAAGTCGCACAAACAAATTTCGCTCAATGATGTTTGGCGATATAGGTTTTAAAAAAATTGAAGCAGCTTTTATAATGTTTGGAATTTATTTTATAACAAGACCTCTTCAAAATATTTTAGGTCATTATCCGATGCCTTTGATAGTAAATTGTCTCCGACAATTTTTTCTGATGGCTGTGATAGCTCCATCTATTCTAATAGCTATTTTTCACTGGGTACCAACACCAAGTGGTGCTCCTCACTCGTCAACATTTGCCTCCTATACAGTAGGAACCTTAATGGGAATAATTTTTATTTTATTAAATACTTTGGCAGTAACTGACTCTAAGATTTTATCAATATGGGGTTCTATAACACTATACGATCCTGTATGGTTTAAGCCAGCAAATACTCCGATACAACTTATACTTATACATTTGATATGCCAGTTTGTCTCTCCAGTTGGGTTCTTGCTTCTTGCAGCAGCATATGTAAAACACAGACGACATAACTATCAACTAGCAAATATTTACAATTTGATACCAACAAAGTGGAGGTATCTTGAAGCAAGTCTCATTATTTTTGCAGTCTCATTTATTATTTCTGGATTAATCACACTTTTTGGCGATTATTACACATACATATGGATTATTTACTTTGCGGGAGCTTTTGTGTCGGCTTTTTGGGGAATGAAAAGCATAAAACTTCCACCGCGAAATAGTCCAAAAGACTTGAAATAAAATTTATTTTTTATTAAAATATTGCTATTATTTAGATAGACTTTTCGCTTTACGCAATTAGCGGTGCGGGAATAAAAACAAGGGATAATTTCCCAAAAGGAGCCGAGAATGGCTTGTGGATGCAAGAAGAAAAAAGTTGTGCCTAAGAAAAAGGTTACAAAGAAAAAGAAAAAATAAGACCGCTCAATTGGAACACTAAACCGCTTCATTTTCATTTAATGAAGCGGTTTAGTATCTTATATTTAAAATTCTTAACATTTGACATTATTAATTTTGCAGCATCTGAATTTTCTCTCTCTGTCATACCTTTTTTTATAAATCATTTTTTTATTTTTGCTCAAAAGCAGGGGAAGTCAAGGTTAAACAACAATATAAAACACATCCACCGCAGTATATTTCGTTGGATATGTTTAAAATTAAAGAAGTAATTATTATTTGCTTTTTATTATATCAAACCCTGTATATTTGCGAAGAACCTCTGGTATTACAACAGAAACATCTTCTTGTTGGTAGTATTCAAGGATTGCAGCAAAAGTTCTGCCAACTGCAACACCAGAACCGTTTAATGTGTGTATAAGTTCCTTTTTTTTGTCTTTATATTTTACTTTTATGTTCATTCTTCTTGCTTGAAAATCTTTAAAGTTTGAACATGAAGATATTTCTCTATACATACCGTCGCCAGTAAGCCATACTTCTAAATCATAAGTTTTTGACGATGAAAAGCCTGTATTGCCGCTAGATAAAAGAGAAACTCTGTAAGGAAGACCTAGCAACTCCAAAACATGTCCAGCGTCTAAAACAAGCGATTCAAGCTCCTCATCGGAGTTTTCCGGTTTTACGAATTTTACAAGCTCTACTTTATTAAACTGGTGATTTCTTATAAGTCCTTTGGTGTCTTTTCCGTAGGCACCTGCTTCCCTTCTAAAGCAAGCGGAATAAGAAACAAATTTTTGGGGAAGGCTATCTCCATCCAAAATTTCATCCCTATAAATATTTGTGACGGGAGTTTCTGCAGTTGATATTAAATACAATTCATCATTAGCGCATTTAAAAGCTTCCTCAGCAAATTTTGGAAGCTGCCCCGTGCCAAACATAGATTCCTTATTTACAAGATACGGAGTCATTATTTCTTTATACCCTCTTTCTTTATGCGTATCCAAAAAGAAAGAAATAATCGCTCTTTCCAAAGCGCAGCCTTCATTTTTCAAAACAGCAAATCTTGGACCTGAAATTTTGGAAGCTGCCGCAAAGTCAATAATCCCAAGCGTTTCGCCTAATTCCCAGTGGTATTTTGGCTTGAAAGAAGTTTTTTTAGGTTCACCGACGTATCTAATAGTTTTATTATCTCTTTCATCTTTTCCGACAGGCACACTTGAGTCGGGAATATTTGGAAGTCCCAATAAAAAATCTTCTATATGTTTTTCCAAAGACAAAAGTTGTTTTTCCTGTTCTTGAATTAAATCTCTTATTTCATTCATTTCTTCAAGCACTTCATGTGGAGGTTCTTTTCCTTTTCTTTTAAGCTTGCTGACTTGCTCAGAAACTTTATTTCTTTTTAATCTTAACTTTTCATTCTCGTTTATGACAAACTTTCTTTCGTCATCCCACTCTAAAAGTTCCGTAAAATCTATTTCTTTATTCCTAGTTAATATAGCTCGTTTTACAGCTTCAGGATTTTTTCTAATAACTTTGATGTCTAACATTCTTTTTCTCCATATAACTTAATTAAAATATCTCAATTGAACGAAATTTTTATGCTAATAGCTGCTTCTACATCGTTTATAAAGTTATCTGAACAATCTGCAAAATACTCAGTCTCTATTGAAAAGCTTCCGTGCAGAGCATCTTCTAAGTCAATATAAACTTTTGCTTTGCCTTTATTAGCAATAAAAAATTTAAAATCTTCACTTAAAACATCATTGTACATTGTGGTTGAAAGTCTTACATGAACTTCGCCGAAATTAAGCGGAAATTTCTTTTTTGCTTCCATCATCTATAGTGATAATATCTTCAACTATTATTTCAGTCTGCCCCTGTGACACTATCAGCCGACCTTTTACTACAATAACCTTGTTTTGCGTTAAATAAGTTTTAAATCTTTCAAAAACTTTAGGTAACAAAACTGCGTCCACGCTGCCGTACAAATCTTCTATTTTAATTCTTGTGTACAGTTCTTTTTTAGCTTTTGATATGAGTTTTTTAATTGAAACTATCATACCTGCAACACGTATAATCTGAGCTGTTTTAAAATCAACATTTTCTTTGGTTTCCGGAAGTTTATCTAATCTATAACTAGAATAGGCTATTATTTCTCTCCCTCTTGGAGCAAGAGGATGTCCTGAAAGATAAAATCCCAAAACTTCCTTTTCGTACTCTAATGCTTTTGATTCAAAAATATCCAAAGGGGTTGCTTTTTGCAATGACGAGACACTCATAGTTTCTGCGCTGTCAAACAAAAATCCCTGAGCTGATTCTTTCTCCTGCTTTATCTTTGCAGCTTTATCAACCGACGAATCTATACTTTGTAGCAAACTTGATCTTGTTTCAAATTTTTCAGAACCGAAAGAATCAAAAGCTCCAGCTTTTGCAAGGCATTCAAAAGCTTTTTTATTAGTAGATTTTAAGTCTATTCTCTGTAGAAAATCGTCCCAATTTTTAAATTTGGCTTCTTTGCCATTAACCGATCTTGCCTGCTCTATAGACTGCGTTAGACCTTCTCCTATGTTTTTAATAGAAAGAAGACCAAAACGTATATCCGAGCCTTCTATTTTAAATTGTCCATTGGAATGTTGAATATCAGGCGGCAGCACTTTAATGTCAAACAATGCTACATCATCTAAATACATTACAAGTTTACTTTCTTCATTATCTTTTACAGCCGAACGACCGATTTCGCTGTTAAGCAAGGCTGTAAAATATTCCAAAGGATAATTTGCTTTTAAATATGCAGTTCTGTAAGACACCACACCGTAAGCTGCAGAGTGGGATTTGTTAAATCCATACCCTGCAAAAGCTACGATATTATTAAAAACTTTTGCAGAAATTTTTTTGTTTATACCTTTTGCTTTGGTGCCGTTTATAAATTTCTCTCTTTGTTTCTCAATAACTTCAGGAATTTTTTTACTCATCGCTTTGCGAAGACTATCCGCTTCCCCTGGCGTAAAACCAGCCATAGTAACAGACATTTTCATAACTTGTTCCTGATATAAAATAACACCGTAAGTATTTTTTAATATTGGCTCCTGCAATGGATGGTCGTAAATAATCGGCGTGTTTCCGTGTTTTCTGTTTACAAAATCATCCAACATCCCCGAACCCATAGGACCTGGTCTGTACAAAGCTATCAAAGCGACAACATCATCAATGTTGCTAGGCTTTAGTTTTCTTATCAATTCTCTCATGCCTTTGCTTTCAAGCTGAAACACTCCCATAGTTTTTGCTTCGTTAAGAAGTTTATAAGATTGCTCATCATCCAAAGGCACGTTGTCTAAGTCAAAATTAGGTTTTTTCTTGCGGATAAATTTTACACATTCATCAATAATAGTAAGCGTCCTAAGTCCTAAAAAATCAACTTTTAAAAGACCAAGCTGAGACAACACAACACCGTCGTACTGCGTAGTGACAATTTTTTTTGACCCTTTTGAAAGTGGCGAATAATTAGTTATTTCTTCATTGGCTATAACCATACCGGCGGCATGCACGCCCGTATGTCTTTTAAGACCTTCTAGTTTTTGCGAAGTCTCTATAAGGTTTGCGATACGCTCATCAGCTTTTACAAGTTTTATCAGATCTGTAGAAGATTTCAAAGCTTCAGCAATACTTGCGTTTTGTGGAACAAGTTTAGCTATGTTGTTTGACTCTGTCGGTGTAAACCCCATCACTCTTGCGACATCTTTCATAACAAGTCTGGATTGCATTGATCCAAACGTTATAATCTGCGCACATTTTTCTTCGCCGTATTTGTGTCGAACATACTCTATAACTTGTTCTCTACCTGAATCTGCAAAATCTATATCCAAATCTGGCATTGAACGCCTATCTGGGTTTAGAAATCTCTCAAACAACAAATCATACTTTAAAGGGCAAATATCAGTAATACCCAACGTGTAAGCAACCATTGAGCCTGCGCCTGAACCTCTTCCCGGTCCTACGGGAATCCCATTATCTTTTGCGTATTTTATAAAATCTGAAACTATTAAAAAGTAAGATGCGAAACCCATTCTGTTAATAACGGAAATCTCGTGTTTTAATCTATTTTCCTGTTCAAAATCAACGTTTCTATATCTTTTTATAAGCCCTTGTCTGCATAAACTTTCTAAATATTCTGAGTCCGATTTGTATTTTTCTGGTACGGGAAACTGCGGTAAAAATAGATTATCCATTTCTATTTCAACGTTACACTTTTCGGCAATTTCCAAAGTAGTTTTTAAAGATTGAGGAATATATTCAAATGTCTCTGCCATATCCTCAGCGCTACGATAATAAAACAGATCTGAGCCAAACTTTAATCTTTTAGGATCATTTAACGTTCTCCCTGTACCTATGCAAAGCAAAATATCGTGGATTTTCGCATCTGATTTTCTTAAGAAATGACAGTCATTTGTAGCAACTAGCGGGATTGTTATTTTTTTTGAAAGTTCAAGAAGATCAGGTATTATTTTTTTCTGCTC
>JAITAQ010000013.1 GCA_031283985.1 Endomicrobium sp.
GCATCTTTCCACTCGCCAGTAACAGAATCTTTGATTCTTCTGCTTATAGCTATGTCAAATGAACAAACAGCCTTACCTGTTCCGGTACGCCTCAACTCTGGATCTCTAGTAAGCCTGCCCAGCATAATAACGATGTTTTGTTCAGGCAGGCGAATATTATTTTGCTGTGTCATTTTTTACCTCCATCACCTGATTTTTTACGGACTGCTCAGGCTGCACGGCTGCTTTTTCAGAAACTTTTTTCTTTTCAACTTTAACAGTAAGAAATCTTATTACTGAATCATTAAATTTGAAAAAACTTTCAAGAGAACCAACCATAGAACCATCTCCGCTAAGTTCCATATAAACATAACTTCCTTCGCAGAATTTGTTAATAGGATAAGCGAGCTTCTTTTTGCCAAGCTGTTGAACTGTTTTAGCGATTCCTTTTGCCATTTCAATTGTTTTTACTGCTTTTGCGGTGAGTTCTTCTACTTTATCAGCAGGAAGTTCAGGGGAAACGATAAACGTGCTTTCGTAATTCATCTTTTAGACCTCCTTTTTGGAATTTCCCAAAGAGTACTGCACTCAAGGGTTTTAGCCTTACGCAAAAAGCCGTAAAGCAAAGTAAGGAGCATTATACAAAATTAATACCTGATTTCAATATGGTCAAGCGACAAAGTCCGCTAAAAAATATTAACCTATAAACTCAATTAAGCCTTTTTTAAATGTCTGACAAGACGCGCTTGAAAAGGTATTAAGGAAAGTATTTCGTATTTGTTTTTTGAAGTTTGGTTTAAGAAATCAACTATAGTTTTTTTGCCAATATTTTCGGATACAACTACAGCTTGAAATCCCCACTTCACAGGATTTCCCCTAATATATTTGGTTGGTATAGACACTGAATTGTCATTTACGGCAAGGTTAGAAATAATTGCCGCTCCGTCAACAGAATATTTATACAAAATTGCTTTGTCTTTATATATTCTCAACGCATATTCCCAGCCCGAGTCCTCAACTAAAAATCCGATCACTCCATCTATAAAAGAAAAACCGCCCATTCCCGAGATACCGTTTAAATCTATATAAAAATCCACGAAAGAAACTTTTTCATTCCAACCCACCCCATTAAAAGATAACTTTATTTTTATTACGTTGTCTTTTGACACAACTTGAACAAGTCTTAACAAACCTTCGTTGTATATTGAAACTCCTCCGAAAATAATTTCAACCGAAGTTTGTCCGCTTGAAGCATTTGCTGTATTTTGCATATCAACACTTGACGTTGACGATATCTGCTTATCAATATTTTTGCCATCCTGCAAGCCTTTTGGTTGTAGACCTAAAAGGCGGTAAATATTATTGTACACCGCATCAAACATTCTCCTTCCGGAAATACTATCTGAAGACATACATTTTAATACATCTTGCCCACACAAATAAACAAGTTCGTTTTGAGCATTTGAGTATATTGCTTCACTAAAAGAAGAAGAATCCGTATAATTGATGAGAGATTGGGCAGCCAATTGAAGTTTTTCATTAATAGCAGGATTTAAAATAACTTTTTCAAAAAATATATCTTTTTGCTGCAGCATATTGCTTTTAAATTTGGTAATATACAAAGGAGTAGCAGTTTTTATATACTTGTTAGTGTCAAAAAGCCTTATTATATATTCCATAAATTTAACGTTTTGCAACTGTTTTTTTGTAAGCAAAACAGGAATTATCTTTTCACACTTTGACTCAAGCCATTTCATAACTTCTTGCTGACTATAAGGAAAACTTTTATATAAAGAAAAAACGGCAATACCGCCAACGTAGTATGCACCGCGAACATTCCCTTCTATATTATCAACATTAACCCAAGACAAGCCCAAATCTGAAAAGTAATAAAGAATTTCATGGGACATTTTTGCCGAACTTAAAAACATTCCAAAATTTTCTTTGTTGCTGTTATTTACAAATAACGATAAATTATTTGAAATATAGTTTTCAAAAATCCCATTTTTATTATACTTTTTTGTAAAATTTGCGTTTGAAACTTCTGCAAGAATAGGCAAAATAGGCTCAGGGACAAGAGAAAGCGCAAGCTCAATTTTGCCAACTGAAATAAGCTCTTCTAAACTTTCAGGGATTGTTGCTCTGGAATCATGAGAGACAACCATACAAAAGCGGTTGGATAAAGCTATTTTGTGTATTATTGCACTTGGTATATCTGGTGTCTCGGCAAAAAAAACTATATACTTGCTTTCAGCACTAAAAGAAGTTAGACTTAAAAACAAAAGCATTCCTGCAAACAAAGCTCTCTTCGTGTTCATAGTGGTTTATTATATCAAAAGTCTTCACAATATGAGCTAATTTTAAACGCTATAGTTTTTTACCTTAAGCTGTTTTTTAGAACAGTCAACTAGCCTTTTTTCTGTTCTTCCTGCAATCTTTTCCAAAAAGCGTCTTAGATTTTCAGAATATTCAAACATCGCTGAAATAATTATTAAACTAAGAATTGTGGAACTTAAAACTCCGACTATTACAACTAACTATACCCATACTTTGTCTAAATTTCCCTAGTTCTCTGCGTCCAAAAGACATTGGCAAAGTTCTAGCTACAAGAGCAAAAGAAATCATAACAATAGGTCTCAATCTTATGTCGCATACCTGTGTTATAGCTTTCCGCATATTTCACATCTTTTTAGCAATTGATATATACACAATTTACCAAAATTATTGAATTCTTAGACGCAACACCAAGCAGCATAACCATGATTATAAGACCAAATATATTCAAAGCTTATTAGAAAACAATAATACTCCCTAATATTGCTAAAGTACTTCCTTGCCATAATTCTGGTTATCATACACCTAACTTCCGCTCCTCTCATAATTGAATTTGCCCATACTTCTTTCATTCTCTCAAAATCAAGACGTGAATCTAAATTTCAGATTTGCTAGACTGGTAGCTTAAATGTATATCCACAAAATGAGGAACCCATTTAAATTTTTCTGTAAAGTGTTTGGAAAAACTATACAAGAGGAATTTTGGGATCAGCTTCTGGTAAAAGGGAAATATTAAACTTTTCGTATATAGTTGCCGTAATAAAAAATTTTCATTGGCAACTTTCAATTTTTTTTATTTTATCTATTCTTCTTTGATGTCTTTCTTCAAAAGGCGTGTTCAAAAAAATTTTTATTCTGTGGCAAATCTCACTAAGAGTCGATGTTCTAGAACCTAAACACAAAATGTTAGCACAATTGTGTTGAGAGGCAAGTCTTGCAGTATCTTCGTTCCAACAAACTGCAGCTATTATGCCTTTCACCTTATTTGCTGCAACAGACATACCTATTCCAGTACCGCATATAAGAATTCCCTTATCTGCTTTTTTATTAGCAACAACTTCTGCAACTTGTATGGCAAAGTCAGGATAATCACAGCCGACTTGTCCACAAAAACCAAAATCTTTAACTTCATATCCCATATTCTGCAAATATTTTTTTACTGTGTCTCTTATTTCTATTGCAGCATGATCAGTGCCAAACGCAAGTTTTTTTATATTTTCCATTTGTATTCTCAAATATTTTTATTTAAAGTACTTTACGAGTTTTGTAAAAGATTCCGCTTCCAAGCTTGCTCCACCCACAAGACCACCATCTATATCAGTCTGTTTCATAAGAGCAGAAACATTTGTCGGATTTACAGAGCCGCCATAGAGAATCCTTATTTTTTGAGAGGCATCTCCATACATTTGACTATATACCTTTCTTGTAAAAGCATGTACTTCCTGAGACTGATCAGGAGTTGCATTTTTGCCTGTTCCAATAGCCCATACAGGCTCGTAAGCTACAACTATACTTGCGGCTTGCTGTGGAGTAAGCCCGGCAAGTCCTTCTTTTATTTGTTTTTTTATGACTTTAAATGTAACACCTTGTTCTCTTTCTTTAAGCGTTTCTCCTATGCATATCACTGGAATTAATCCTGCAACAAGAGCAGCTTTTGTTTTTTTGTTTACAGTTTCATCTGTTTCATTAAAATATTGTCTGCGTTCGGAATGTCCTATTAAAACGTAAGAACATCCAGTATCTTTTAACATACTAGGAGAAATCTCGCCTGTAAACGCACCTTTAGTCTCCCAAAATAGGTTCTGGGCACCAACATTGATATTTGAACCCTCAGCTTCATTATTTACGGCATAAAGGGCAGTAAAAGTAGGACAAATCAAAACCTCTACATCCGTAACATCGGCAATTGAGCTTTTCAATACTTTTACAACACTAACAGATTCTGCAACTGTTTTGTTCATCTTCCAATTTCCTGCCATCAACGGCTTTCTCATGCAAAAACTCCTTTTTCTTATCTCTTAAAAGTTTATATTTGCTATCTAATATACAGATTTACTTAATACTTTTCAACGTAGTTTTATAAATAGATAACGCCTCTGGGAAAACCTCCAAAACTTTCTCTATAACGCCATTAAAAATAGATATGGAAATACCGTAATTTGTCATAGGAATGCCTGCTTCTAAAGCTTTGTTTAAGCGCGAAAGCATACTTTTTCTATTTAAAGTACAACCACCACAATGTATTATGACTTTGCAATCTTTCAAATCTTTAGGATAATCTTGTCCCGACACATATTTTATTTCCACGTTTTTCTTCGAATATTCTGCTATCCATTTAGGAAGTTTAACTCTGCCTATATCATCTGTAGTGGCATGGTGGGTACACCCTTCGGCAATTAAAACTTTATCGCCATCTTTGAGATTATTCAAAGCGGCTGCGCCTCTTGCCATTTCAACTATGTCGGATTTATCAGCGGCATAAATTATTGAAAAAGTAGTAAGGTTTATATTTTTTGGAGTTTTTGCAGATACTTGCTTAACTGCCTGCGAATCGGTTATAACAAGCACAGGAGGTTCTTTTAAATTTTGCAGAGCCATTTCATATTCTGCATCTTGAACAGTATAAGAAGCCGCGTGCAAATCTAATATATGCCTTATCATCTGGACTTGAGGCATTATTATTTTGCCTCTAGGAGCGCCTAAATCTATTGGCATAACAAGGATTATAGTGTCATCTTTTTTGACCATCTTTTTTAAAGATAGATAATTTTCTATATAATTATCAGGCAAAACTTCAAGAAGAAATCTCTTTAAAGAATTAAGAAAAGCGTCGCGGTTTCCCGTAACGTTTGAAAATAATAATATGTGTTGTGTAAACTTTTTTAAACTTTTAAGAAATGTGTCATCAGGTCGTTTTAAATCAATTTTACTTACCACTATGACGCATGGAGTTTTCCTCTTTTCTGCATCTTTTATTATACTTTCTTCAAAATCTTCAAACTTTCCAGATTCACACATTAAAATAACAATATCAGAAGAATCAAAAGCTCTTTTAGTTTTTTCCATTCGCTCGGAACCCAGTAAGGAAATATCGTCAATTCCAGCAGTATCAAAAAGAGTTATAGGTCCCAGAGGATTAAGCTCCATTTGTTTCCAGACAACATCAGTTGTAGTTCCTGCAATTTCTGAAACAATGGAAGTTTTTTGACTTGTCATAAAATTCATCAAAGATGATTTTCCGACGTTTGTTCTGCCGAAAATTCCTATTTGGATCGTAAGCGCTTTCACATCTGTCTCCGCTACTCCCCCGTATCTTTAATTAAATAATCTGAGATTGCAACCATAGACAAAAGATGTTTCTCAAGCCTTTCATGGTTATCTGTTTTTGGGGAAGCTCTGAGAATATAATCCTTGTCCCATATATAATATGATGCTTTATTATCTAAAAACTTCCATTCTACAGCATAAGATTTGTCCATAATAAACTCTTGATAAACTATTGAATTATCTTTAGCCTT
>JAITAQ010000025.1 GCA_031283985.1 Endomicrobium sp.
AACACTTGAGAATTAGTTATTAAATTTCTTGCATGATCTAAAGCTGTTTTTGATATTTTTTCACCTGATACCATTCTGGCAATTTCTTCAATATGTTCGCATTCTTTTAAAACTTTAGCCATTGTGTATGTTCTTGAATTTTCTATTTCTTTATAAATTTTAATGTGTGTTTTGGCAAAAGAAGCAACCTGTGCAAGATGCGTTATAGAGAATACTTGCTTTCTTTTAGCAAGCTCTGTAAGTTTTTCCCCAATTTTATCCTCTTTATTGGCGCAAAATATGAACTCTGCAGTATCATATCCGTTGGCTGAAGGTTCTTTTTTCTTAAATTTAACTTCAAACACAGCATTTTTTTACTTCCAATTCCAAAAGTTTATCTTGCACAGATTTGGAAAAAACTTTAGCTGTTTTTTGCCTTTTTGTGCTTATTGTTTCGCCGACTTCTAACAAGCGTTTTGTGTTTTCTTCAAGCTCTTTTTTAAATCTATCAGAATTTTTTTATAAGATCCGACCCGCTCAATTGAAATGTTTAACTTTTCAGTGTCTAAACTTGTCTTTGAAAGTATATTTTCAACTTCTCTATACACCTCTTCAGTCTGGTAGTACGATTGTTCAATTAATGATAATGTCTTAGAAGCGTTTTCTCATCTGCAGCCTTGTATTTTCTGGAAGAATTTAGAATACCACCTAAAACCGCATTATCTGACGAATATAATATGGTTATTATTTCTTTAGATAAAGAAGTAATTTTCTCGACATTTTTTAATTTAGGAAGTTCTGCTTCAAGTTTTTCATCTTCGCCAACTTCAAGTTTCGCATCGTCAATCTCTTTAATTTGGAAAGAATACAAATCAATTTTTCTTGCTCTTTCTGCTTCAGAGAGATTCACAGACTCAATCTTTGATTCTAAATCTTTAACTTTATCATATAAATGAGCTGATTTTTTTAGCAAAGGTTTTAAGTTTTCAACTTCATTATCTAATATTTCTAGCTGAAAATCTAAATCAAGAAGAGAATACTTTTCATTTTGTCCGTGAAAATCTATGAGCTGCTGTCCAATAGAAACAAGAGTCGATATGTTAACTTGCGAATCATTTATAAAAGCCTTGCTTTTTCCTGCATTTTCTATGGTTCTACGGATTAGAATTATATTGTCGTCAAAAGGTATTGAGAAATTATTTAAAAACTCTGATATCTTATCGCTTTTAGTTTTAGAAAAGGCGCTAATTGTGCATACGGAAACACCTGCGCGTATAAGAGCTAAATCTGCTCTAGCCCCTGTAAGAAGCTCTATAGATTTCATTAATATAGATTTCCCAGATCCAGTCTAGCCACTGATCACTGTAAATCCGTTAGAAAAATCTATACTTAAATCTTCAATCAAAGCAAAATTCTTAACTGACAGAAAGGACAACATTAAATGCTCCAATGCAATTTTGTCTTTAAAGTCTCAAAATAAGATTTACTATGGTTTTTTATAAGCTTTAATGGTTTTTTATAGAGATAAAATTTTACTAAAGAGCCGTTTGGCAAAACGTAATTCTCCTGACCATCTATTGATATCATAATTTTTTCTGCTCCATACTTATTTTTGGCAGTAAAAGAGACGTAACTTTTGTCAGATAATATCATAGGTCTTTGCGTTAATGTGTGTGGCGAAATAGGCGTAAGAATAAATACTGGGATATTGGGATAAACTATAGGACCCGAAGCGGCAAGAGAATAAGCTGTTGAGCCTGTTGGCGTAGATATAATCATTCCGTCGCATTTATATTCCGCTGTAAAATTTTTATCTATGTTTACGTCAACAGTTATAAGTTTTCCACCAGTTGAAGAACGAACAACACAGTCGTTTGCAGAGATTGTTCTCACTTTTTTGCCATTGTATTCAAATTCAACAGACAGTAAGATTCTCTTTTCTATCTTAAAACCAGAAGAAAGCAAATTTTTTAAGAACTTAAAAACTTCATTTGCCTCCGTATCGGTTAGAAACCCAAGAGAACCAAGATTTATGCCTTTTATAGGAACAGACAACGGCGAAAATGTCCTTATAACTTTTAGCATTGTCCCATCACCACCGACAGACAATATAAAATCAAATTTTTTAGGTCTTACTGAAATAGAATCACTTAAAAATACTTTGCACTTGTTTTTTTTAAGCCATGTCTCAATTTCAAGTGCAATTTTTTTAGCGTTTGGTTTAGATTTGTTATAAATAACACCGGCATTATATTTCATGCGGTTATTATAATATTTTAGCAGAAACTTTTACAATCGTAAGGTGCGTAAATAAGTCTATTGAAACAATTCGCATTTTAAAATATAATTCTTTAATATTATGAGATATCAGCCTAAATTAAAAAAAAACACATTTCCTAGATTTATTTTTATTACGGTATTTTATGCACTAACTATAATCGTCTGCGGTAAAATTATTTCAGATTTTATAGATAATCTTCCATCAATACAACAGTTGGGAGATTATACGCCTAATTTATCAACGAAAATTTACGATAAAGATAATAATTTAATAGCTGAGCTTTTCACGGAAAGACGTGCACTCGTTGCTATAAATGATATACCGGTAAATTTACAAAATGCTTTTATTTCAATTGAAGATAATGATTTTTTTAAACATTGGGGAATTTCAACAAAAGGCACAATAAGGGCTTTTTTAAGGATGTTATTAAAAGGAAAAGCTGCCGAAGGCGGATCCACAATTACTCAGCAATTAGCAAAAACTATATTTTTGCACCGCGAAAAAACTATAGTAAGAAAAATTAAAGAAGCTTTGCTTACCATACAACTTGAAAAAAATTATTCCAAAAATGAAATTTTGCAATTTTACATAAATCAAATTTATTTTGGCAGCGGAGCACACGGAGTACAGTCAGCGGCAAAAAGATATTTTAATAAAGACATAAAAGACTTAAATCTCTCAGAATGCGCTATACTTGCGGCAATACCTAAATCGCCAAATTATTACAATCCCTTTAAAAACGCAAAAGCTGCTCTTTTAAGAAGGAATCTAGTTATATCAAAAATGAGGCAGCTTGGTTATATAACGCAAGAGGAAGAGAAAGAAGCTATTGAAACGCCTTTGCATGTACAAGATACTTCGCTAAAAGAAGAAAAAGGATATTACTTTGTGGAAGCTTTAAGACTTATCCTTGAACCAAAATACGGAACAAGCGTTTTGTTTAGGGACGGTTTATCAATTTACACTACTCTGGATATGCAGTCTCAAATAGCAGCTGAAAAAATAATTGAAGAATCTCTTAGTGATTTTGATAAAGGTAAAACTGGTTTTTTTGAGAGAACAAAACAAATGCCACTTAAAGTTCAAGGCGCTCTTATAGCAGTAGATCCAAAAAATGGTGCAATTAGAGCTATGGTTGGAGGTCGTAGTTTTAAAGAATCGCAGTTTAACAGAGCAACTCAAGCTAAAAGGCAAGCGGGGTCGGTTTTCAAACCGTTTGTATATCTCACAGCAATCCAGCAGGGGTTTACGACTGCGTACACGCTTGAAGACAAGCCTTTGGTTTTTGTGTATAACAGAGGTGCTTGGGATTTAGTTTCAAGAGATATAACTTATCTTGAAACAATAGCCGAAAATGTTTCTGAAGATGATTTAATTGACACAAACAAAGTTTGGTCTCCAAAAAATTACAGTAAGAAATTTAGAGGAAAAGTAACTTTAAGAACGGCTTTGGCATTATCAATAAATACTTGTGTGGTTGAGTTGATAATGAAAACAACACCTATAAAAGTTATTGAAGCTGCAAAAAATCTTGGTATAAATACACCTCTTATAAACTCTTATTCTCTTGCACTTGGAGCAAGTGATGTTATTCTTGAACAAATGGTTTCGGCTTTTGCAGTTTTTGCTTCAGGTGGAATTAAAACAACGCCTTACATAATAACGCGAATACTTGATAAAGATGGAAAAGTATTGGAAGAAAACATTCCAGAACAAGAAGAAGTTCTATCTCCTCAAGTATGCTTTATTTTAACCAATATGCTTAAAGCTGTTATTGAAAAAGGAAGTGGTTGGTATGCCCAAAATTTAGGAAGACCTTGTGCAGGAAAAACAGGAACCACAAACGATGGGAGCGATGCTTGGTTTGTTGGATATACCCCTCAACTTGTTGCAGGTGTTTGGATTGGATATGACAATCGTTCAATGCCTCTGGGTGATAGAGTTACTGGAGGAGGTCTCGCGTGTCCCATATGGACTAAATTTATGAAAGAAGCACTTGAAGGAAAGCCTGTATTAGATTTTAAACAGCCAGATGGTATAGAATGGGCTCTTATTGACTCAAGTACAGGTCTTTTGTCGTTAAGTAAAGCGTCTGGATCATTTTTAGAAGCATTTAGGCAAGGAACTGTTCCTACTCAATATTATAATCAATCAATAATTAATAATTCCGACGACCAAAAAAGCAGAATTTGAGCGTAGGAGAATGGTTTTAGAAGATTATTCAAAAGTTATTTGGTATTCTTCTATAGCTATTTCCTGACTTGTTTTTATTTCAAACTCTGTGTTAAACAACTCTTTTAGTCTGGACTTTCTTTCCTTAAAGTAATCTACAACATCAGGGTGAAGCTTTATTCTTATTATGCCGTGATATTCGTCAAACTTTAATTGTTCTATTTCATCACAAACATTTATAAAAATAGATTCTTTTGATAAAACAAGACCTAATCCTTTGCATATAGGGCATGTATCGCCAAGTAAAGAAAACAAAGATTCTCTTTTTCTTTGCCTTGTCATTTCTATAAGCCCAAGTTTTGTTATAGGCCATATTTTTATTTTTGCTTTATCGCCTTTGGTCGCCTCTTGGAGTTTTTTCAAAATTTTCTGACGGTTAGCGGCTTTTTTCATATCTATAAAATCTATAACTATAATTCCACCTATGTTTCTGAGTCTGAGCTGTCTTGCTATTTCAAATGCTGCTTCAATATTTGTAACTGTAGCCGTGTCTTCTTGAGAAGTCTTTGCCGTAAACTTTCCGCTATTTACATCTATAGCACAAAGAGATTCCGCTTCTTGTATAACCAGGTATCCTCCTGATTGAAGCCTTATTTTATTTGAACGAAGCATTTTAATTTCTTCTTCAATACTATAAGCCTTAAATATAGGAACATTTCCATCATATAAAACTATTTTGTTAAGCAATTCTGGAGCAACTATTTTTACAAATTCAGTTACATCTCTGAATTCTCTAGGAGAGTCTATATACATAAGGCTTACATTATCCGAAAAATAATCTCTCATGATCTGGAAAACAATTCCTAAATCCTTATGTATAAGACTCATTGGCTTAGCGTCCTTAAACCTTGAAACAATAGACGACCAAAGCCTTGTCAAATACTTTATCTCATTTTTAATTTCATATTCATCGGCATCTTCAGCTTCTGTTCTTACAATTATACCGCCAGGAATATCTTTTTTTATTTCAGTAATAATACTTTTTAATCTATCGTGTTCTTTTTCATTTCCGATATTTTTTGATACGCCTATATTATTGCTAAATGGCATATACACAAGCAACCTTCCAGGCAAAGAAATGTCCATTGTAACTTTAGGACCCTTGGTACTGATAGGTTCTTTATAAACCTGAACCATCAGGTCCTGCCCCATTTTAATCATATTTTCTATATTTTTTTCTTTTAGCGGAGCAATTATATCATCAACTCCCAGATAAGCACTTTTGCCGAAACTTATATCAATAAAAGCAGAACCAAGTGCAGGTACGATATTTTGCACAGAGCCTTTATATATATTGTTTAAAATTTTTTCTGATTCTCTTCTCTCAATAAACAAGTCAAAAAGCTTGCCGTCTTCAAGTACTGCAACTTTTATCTCTTCAAAAGTTCTGTTTACTACTATTTCTTTGTTCACTTTTTTCCTACTTCAACGAATTAGGGCAAAAATAACTATCCCGTCTTCGTTTCAATATACAAATTTGTTCTTTCTATAGCGTACATTTTGCCATAATTTTCTTTATTTTCCAATAATTTATTTAAAACAGCTTCAGTCTTTACAATTTTGCCGCTACCAAAACTTTTTTACTATAGAGGCTTGATATCAGAAGAAATAGGCATTACGGACCTGGAACATAAACTCCTTTTATAATTGAAAGTTTATCCTTTTTGGCTTCTTTGCATACCATTATTAATCCTGCAAGACTTCTTCAATATCACCATTACACTTAAACCAAAATAAATCAAAAAAATTGCAAAAAGGTTCCTGGATTGGTTAATGCCATACCTCCAGCTATAAAACTATAGAGAAATCCAAAAACATATCAACTGAATGAGAATTAAGTTTGCTGTTTTATATATCTTGCTGGTTTTTGTACTAATGTACTAAATTTAATATTTTTTCAATTTTTGATAAATTTTTCATAATGTCATATATTATATATAATTTACTTATCACATCTTTGTTCAATTTCTTTGAGCGGAATACAAATGTACGAATATAAATTGCTTGAAATCATGACTATAGGATTTGGTCTCGCGCTAACTTTTGGTTTTATAACACAAAAGCTTGGGCTTTCTTCTATAGTAGGATATTTATTAGCAGGGTTCCTTATAGGACCATCATCCCCTGGTCCTATTGCAGATCCCACCTTAGCATTCCAGCTTTCCGAAGCTGGAGTTATTCTTTTAATGTTTGGCGTTGGTCTGCATTTTAAACTTGATGATCTGATGTCGGTTAAAGATGTCACTATACCCGGGGCTATTATACAAAGCAGCATTGCTACTGTGTTTACTACATTTTTGGGTTTAGCATTGGATCTTAGTTTGAAGTCTGCCTTGATATTAGGATTTGGACTTGCCGTTGCCAGCACTGTAGTACTTTTAAGAGTCTTGGAAGATAATAATATAACAAATACAATACACGGGCATGTGGCAGTAGGCTGGCTTGTTGTAGAAGACATTTTGACCGTACTAATACTTGTCGTTCTTCCAAGCCTTTCATCAGTATTGTCAAGTTCAAACGCGACGGAGGGAAGCTTTGATATACTTAAAGCAGTGAGCATAGCTATATTACGCATAACGCTTTTATGGATTATTGTAATGAAAGGTGGGGGGGGAAATTTATCCCATGGATTTTATCAAAAATTGTAAAAACACGATCTCAAGAGTTATTTACTCTTGCAGTATTAGTTATAGCTTTTGCCACAGCTGTTTTAGCTGCCTTTGTCTTTCAAGCATCGTTTGCTTTAGGAGCTTTCTTAGGTGGAATGGTTATTGGCAAAAGCAAATTAAGCCATCAAGCCGGTGCTGATATTCTACCGCTTAGAGACGCTTTTGCGGTTCTGTTTTTCTTAGCCGTAGGAATGCTTTTTGATTTTAAATTTTTTATTGAATATCCTGCTCTTATATGCATATGCCTTGTAATAGTTTTATTGATAAAACCTTTAACTGCATTAATTACTGTATCCATACTTGGTTATTCACCAAAAACTGCACTTACTGTTGCGACAGGTCTTGCTCAAGTTGGAGAATTTTCATTTATACTAGCTCGTGAAGCAAAACGTTTAAATCTTGCAGGCAGCGAGGTTTACAATGCAATAGTAGTGTGTTCAATTATTTCAATAACCTTGAATCCATCACTATTTGCAAAAATAACGACATTTGAAAACTTTTTAAAAACAAAGAAAATATTATGGAATCTTTTAAATTTTAAAGTTTGAAAAGAAAAGTATTAAAAACAATAAAAGTAACCAGTTTGTACAAAACATTCTGTCTGCAAAAGGCTTTCCTGATCAAAAAAATGCAATTGTCGTTGGCTACGGTCCAACAGGGAAACAAGTTGTGAATGTCCTAAACGAACAAAATCTAAATCCGGTCATTATTGACACAAACATAGACACCATAAACAGTTTAAGTCCTCAAGGGTTTTCCGTAGTATATGGAGATTCTTCGCAAAAAGAAATTTTATTTGCAGCAGGAATAAAAAATGCAGAGTACTTAATTATTACTATACCGTCTTTACCATTAACGTTGGAGATAGCTACTCTCGCTTCATCGTTAAATCCTAAAACAAAAATACTTGCCAGAGCAAGGTTTTTAGACCACAAAGAGAATCTAAAACAAGCAGGCGTTTCACAAGCTGCTTTTGAAGAAGCTGAAGTGGCAAAAGCTTTGACATCATTACTCCTTGATGACTTAAAGAACCAGAATCTACTTACCACAGCCTCAGAAATGGCTTCTCAATCAACAGAAGAAGAAAAACATAAATAAAAAAATCTTAGATGGACAAAATTATACATGACGAAGGCTTTTAGTCTAGCTTTACTTCTTTTTTTGACTTTTGATTTAGATCTCTTAGATTGAATCAACTGTTTTTTTTAATGATGCAATTCATCTTTTATCGCTTTTAGTTCTTTATAGGTTATAAAGTCCGTTTTATCAGCTGCATTCTTTACAGCGCCGTTAGTCCTTTTTTTAAGACTCCACGTGTTTAATTGTTTTGTCTATAAACCTTTTCCCTTCCACAGTCTCAATTTTGTTGTCTTTAACACAAACTTTTTTGCCACAGCTTCAACCTTATCCTTACTTTTCAGCACAAGACCAACACTCGCATAAAACGTGTTTTTTAAGTTTGACATGTTTTATATCTTACCTTGAAAAAATAATAACAAATAATTATATAAATTACAGTTTGCTTGCCGCACGTTTTGCGAGTAAATCAGCTTTATCATTTTTTATATTCCCCGTATGGCTTTTTATATGTCGCCATTCAATTTCCACCTTTGTTTGACGAATAAAGTTTATGTAATTTTTTGAAAGCTCGTTGCCGGGTTTCCATTTGCCCGCCGCAAATTTTTCTATTCCATCATAGTCATAGTTGATTCTTATCTTTCTAACATTGTTTTCATAGCACCATTTTAAAGTTTCAATAACAGATTTTAATTCTCCGCCAAATTGTCTAAACTGCGTATTGGTAACCGTTCCTGAAAGTTCTGCCTTTATTTCATTATCCAGATAAATGACAGCACCGTAACCTGTAGTTCCATTAATATAAGAACCGTCAACAAATGCCTCGTAAATACCGCTCTTAGCTGTATAAATTTCTGAACCATTGAGCTTGTTCCATAATGAATCTATAAACAAATCTATTTGGACATCTTTTATTTGCCGTTTCAAAGAATACGTATCTTTTGTCGGTTTATAATAGATAAACAAATTTCCTTTTGTTATTCCCTTTTTTGTTTTAACAACAATCTTTACAA
>JAITAQ010000049.1 GCA_031283985.1 Endomicrobium sp.
GAGCTTGTTGAAGAATTGAAAGTCAAGATCATTTCCGCTGTGTTTGTTTGCGAACTTTCTTTTTTAAAAAGCAGAGAGAATATAAAAAATAAAAATATTGACGTTTTTTCTATAGCTAAGTTTTAAAACATTGCATGCCCTGATAGCTCAACTGGATAGAGCAGATCCGTCCTAAGGATAAGGTTGGAGGTTCAACTCCTCTTCAGGGCATACTATTAAATTATTTTATATAATTTTAAAAAGAGTAAATACAGAAAATGCGTACAGTTTCCAATATACAAACTTTGTATTAAAGGAGCTAAGCTAGTATGGATTTTGGTTTATTTAATTGAAAAGAAAGAAACTTATATTGCTGAGAGTGTAAAAACTTTTGTAGTCATATCTAACCTTCCTGATAATTTAAATCCCTTAATTGCAATTACCGATAATATGTGGTAGTTCTTAAATAGTAATGTGTTTGTGAGTTATTTAGAAGAATGAATATGTGGGAAAAACATATCATAATCCGAAAGTCATGATTGGTATTTACTATTCACACCCATATTCCAGCTGGTAAGCTGGACGATAGTTCTCAATAAAACACTATCCCAAGTAAAAAAGCCTAAAAATAACGTTTTTTGAATAAGAAAATTTAGACTTGTCATGTGCATATGAGAAAGGTTTTGAAAAAAGAGATGCTAAGGAAACGAACTTGAAGTAAATTGTTAAGAGTTAGAATTTTTTAGTGTTATAAATTTACAGACAGAATAACTAATCTCATCGCTATTATGTTTTTATAACATAACATCTTGCGCAATATGTTTTTTCTTGGGAGAATCTAAATGCTAAAGTCATGAGAAGTATAGAATTAATGAAAGCAAAATTTGATTAAGCAATAATTCCGCCGCCAAGAACAATATTGTCTTTATAAAACACAGAGCTTTGCCCTGCTGTGATTGACATTTGAGGTTCTTCAAATTCCACTTTAACTCTGTCATTTCCTATAGGCGTTATAACAGCTTTTGCAGCCGTGTGTTGTTGACGTATTTTTACGCTTGATTCAATAGGCTTTTTCGGTACGGGAATTGAACCCCATGTTACTTTCCTTGTTGTAAGCAATGAAGAATATAAGTCTTCTTTAGTTCCAACAATCACAACATTTTGTTTAGCCAAAATTTTTATAACATATAAGGGATTTTTTGTTCCTCCTGAAAGACCCAGACCTTTGCGTTTGCCTATAGTATAATTCCATATTCCAGAGTGCTTGCCTAAAATTTTACCAGTTTTGTCCATAATGTCTCCTTGAATTGCCGGAAATTGCAGTATGTCATTATAGTCGCCACAATAAAAATCTTGGCTGTCTGGCTTTTCTGCCACTGGTAGTTGTATTTTTTTTGCTATTTCTCTGACCTGTTCTTTTGTAAGCTCCCCAAGAGGAAAAATCGTTTCAGAAAGAATTTTTTGATTGAGTCTGTATAGAAAATAAGTTTGATCTTTGGTGACGTCTTTCGCCTTGCATAACTGATACATATTTAAGGACTTGTTGAATGCGATTTTTGCATAATGTCCAGTAGCAAATTTACTAAATGTTATTCCGTTTTTTCTTGCCGTTAATGGAAGGTCGCCAAACTTAATATAAGCATTGCACCACACGCAAGGATTTGGAGTGCGTCCTTCTTTGTACTCATTTCTAAAATTTTCAATAACGACTTTTTTGTATTCTTTTCTACAGTCCAAAATATGTACAGGTATTTTAAGGGAATCTGCTATTTTACGCACAGCATCAATATCTTTGTCTTCATGCCCCAGACAAGCGTCAACGTCTTTATTTTTCGGACTGGGAATAAAATCGTCACATATAGACATCATTGCACCGATTACTTCATACCCTTGCTCTTTTAATAAATATGCGGCTATAGCCGAGTCAACGCCGCCACTTAAACCTACGAGTATCTTCATTTTTGTGTCCTTTTCGTATTTTTTGCGTCAGAGGTCAACTATTTGATCTATGATAACCTTTACTTTAAGCAACATTTCTATTTATAGACTTAATTTTGTTTTCTATGCAAAATCTACAATGCTTTGGCGAATCGCCTATACAAATTTTGCCGGGATAAATTTCATAATACTTTCTGTATGCTGTTTCTGTAGCGTTTGGCATAACTACGTTAGCTCCACATTGCAACGCTATCAACCGTCCATTAGGGTTTAAAGTTTCCATCGCAGTTGTAGCAGGAATATTTATATCAGGCATAAGTAAACGCAATATTGCCATAACTTTGAGAGACAATTCAAAACAATTGCCCTCTGTTTTTTCAATAGGTGTATCTGGATGATAAATAAAAGGACCAATTCCTGCCATCTCAACAGGTATAGATTGGAGATAAATTATGTCTTTGGCTATGCTTTCTATCGTTTGCCCGGGAAGCCCAACCATTATGCCTGAGCCTACTTCATAACCTAATCTTTTTATGTCCTCTAAACACCGCATCCTATTTTTAAAACTCATACCAGGATTAAGTTTGTCATACAGAACTTCGTCTGTCGTTTCTATTCGCAACAAATATCTGTCTGCTCCAGCTTCAAGGTAAGCTTTGTATTCTTCAAAAGTTTTCTCGCCTATGCTTAAAGTAACAGCAGCATTAAATTTCTTTATTTCAGAAACTATTTTTGACATTCTATCAATGGTATAGTATAAATCTTCGCCTGACTGCAAAACAATCGTTTTGTAGCCATATTCTGCAGCTTTCTTTGCCAAATTTATTATTTCCCGAGGCTCTAAACGGTATCTTGTTATTTTTGCATTGTCTTTTCTAAGACCACAATACAAGCAGTTTTGTTTACAATAATTTGAAAATTCTATTAAAGCGCGTAAATGTACTTTATCGCCGACATATTCTTTCCTTACTTTATCTGCCGCAGAAAAAATTTTAGCGGTTTCATCTGTTTTTAAAAGATACAATATTTCGCTTTTATCTAAATTATTATAAGTGCTAACTGCTTTATCTAGTATAGAATAAATACATTTTGTCATATTAATATATTTTATCAAAAATTACATCATCAACCAATGTACATATTTTAAGCCATAATCCTATCCATGCAATCATGCAATATAGAGATATAACTTTATAGTCGAACTTTTTAACTCCTTTTAATCTTTACGGAAATAGCAAGTGGAACTCAGACTATGGACAGATTAACATGAACTCAGGTTATTTAAAAGGGTTAAAAATGTAGCACATGGAATAAACTTTATTTACAATAAGGACAATTGGAACATATATTATATATTAATGGGATCAAATTTTAAGTTTTGAACTATTTTTTAATAACAAATGCGAATCTATAAATTGATATATTGACATAAAAAAGTATCTTTTTATAGAATATAATCTTGTAATATGTCTAAAATACAAGAGGGTATAATGATAATCTTAACTGGCGGAGCAGGGTTTATTGGCAGTTGTTTTCTTTGGAAATTAAATCAGGAAGGAATAAAAGACGTTTTGGTTGTAGATCATTTGGACAAAGACGAGAAATGGAAGAATTTAGTAGGTAAAAGTTATTACGATTATAT
>JAITAQ010000007.1 GCA_031283985.1 Endomicrobium sp.
ATGTTACAATGGATATAGAGTTGATAATGCCAGTGGCTATGGATACGCAGTTGAGGTTTGCGATAAGAGAAGGCGGAAGGACTGTAGGTTCAGGTGTTGTTACTGAAATCTTGGAATAATTTTTATATAATCAGTGGAATTGGGAGAGGTTTTTATTTCTTTACTCTGCTGTTTTAGAAAATATGTTGTTTAGCAGAATAAAGAAATTGGAGAGTTTAGATGGCAGAAAGAGTTGTTATAACCATGGCATGTAGCGTGTGCAAAAACAGAAATTACTATTTTGACAGAAGAAAAAAGCAGGAAGGCAAGCTTGCTCTTAAAAAATTTTGTAAGAACTGTGGAAAGCGTACAGAACATAAAGAAACAAAATAATTAAAGCATTGTCGGGTGGGTGGGGGCATAAGCTAACGGTAAACTGTCGGTCTCCAAAACCGACTTTGGTGGTTCAAGTCCATCTGCCCCTGCTTTGGAAAATATATGAAGGTAAACAAGTGAATTTAATTAAAACAGCTATACAATTTTTTAAGGACGCTTATTATGAGCTTACTAAGGCGACATGGCTTGGTAAAAAAGAAGTTGTAGGAACTACCGTTGTTGTAGTTGTTTTTGTTATTATCATGTCTATTTTCGTAAGCATTGTTGATATGTTTTTAGGTACAATAGTAGGCATTATATTATAACTCGGAGCAGAAAATGGCGAACCAATGGTATGTTGTTCATACATATTCATGTCATGAGGATAAAGTTAAAAAGAGTTTGGATATGACTGTAGATAATTTAAATATGCGAGATGTTATTTCCAAAGTTGTTATTCCTACCGAAGAAATTGTTGAAGTAAAGCAGAGTAAGAAGAGAATAAAGAAAAGAAAGTTTTATCCGGGATATATTTTTGTTGAAATGACTATAAATAATACGACTTACTGGCTTATAAGGAATACAGCTGGTGTAACAGGTTTTCTGGGTGGGGTTAAACCTATACCGATGGCACAAAATGAAGTAGATAATTTCCTCAATATCATCGTAAACCCAGATGCTTCTAAACCTAGACTCGCGGTATCTTTTGAAAAAGAAGAAAATGTGCGTATTGTTGAAGGACCGTTTAAACATTTTATTGGTATAGTTGCAGAAATAAACCAAGAGAGGGGAAAGTTAAGGGTTATGGTTACAATATTTGGTAGACCTACTCCTGTTGAACTTGAGTTCTTGCAGGTTGAAAGGATCTAAAAAATGTTGTAATACTAAACATAAACAGTATTTAGGAATACTGTTTTTAGTATTTTATAGAATAGACTAAATGAAACAGATAGGAGTAAATACTAAATGGCACAAAAAAAAGTAAAAGCAATGATTAAGTTACAGATTCCTGCAGGATCAGCTAATCCAGCTCCTCCAGTAGGGACTGCCCTTGGTCCTCAGGGTGTAAATATTATGGATTTTTGTAAACAGTTTAACGAAAGAACAAAAAATATGGAAAAAGGCATGGCAATACCTGTTGTTATGACTGTTTTTGAGGATAGATCTTTTACATTTATAACAAAAGTGTCTCCAGTATCTGCATTGATTAAAAAAGTGGCTAAAGTTTTAAAAGCTTCTGGAGTGCCTAATAGAACTAAAGTAGGTAAAATAACATCAGCTCAAGTTGAAGAAATAGCAAAACAAAAAATGCCCGACTTGAATGCTAATGGAGATCTTGTCGCGGCAAAGCGTATGGTTGAGGGAACTGCAAGAAGCATGGGAATTGACGTAGTAAAATAATATAATATAATGTAATTTAGAAGTTGTGGGAGTCGAATTTCCGACATTTAACCACAGGGAGAGACAATGGGAAAAAGATTAAACGAAACGTCTAAATTGGTAGATAAAAGTAAGATTTATATTCTTGAAGAGGCAGTTTCTCTCGTAAAAGAAACCGCACAAGCAAAATTTGACGAGACTATTGAAGCTCATGTCAGATTGGGTATAGATCCTAATAAGAGTGATCAAATAGTTAGAGGTACTGTCTCTTTACCTCATGGTATAGGAAAGACTAGAAGGGTTGCAGTTTTAGCAAAAGGCGAAAAGCAGAAAGAAGGTGAAAAGGCAGGAGCTGATATTATAGGTTCTGAAGATTTAATTGAAAGCATATCAAAGGGTAGTCTTGATTTTGATGTCTTGGTTGCTACGCCTGATATTATGAAGGATTTAAGTAAAGTTGCTAAAATTTTAGGACCTAAAGGTCTTATGCCAAATCCTAAGTCAGGAACAGTAACTTTTGACATAGGAACAGCTGTAAAGGAACTTAAAAAAGGAAGAGTTGAGTACAAGAACGATTCTTTTGGCATAATTCACGTGCCTGTCGGAAAAGCTTCTTTTGAGAAAGGAAAACTTGCTGACAATATAAAATCTTTAGTTGAAGCTGTATTGAAAGTCAAGCCTTCAAGTTCAAAAGGTCAGTACATAAAAAGTATTTCTATATCTTCAACGATGGGACCTGGAATTTATGTTGAGCAAAAGATGTAAAGTTGCTTTTTAATGTAAATTTGCGATATCTAAAAGGCGGCTGTGATAGCCGTCTTTTACTTTTGTAAGGATGATGATTATTAAAATGACTAAATCCAAAGAAATAGAAAGTTTGCTTGCCCCTGTCACAATCAAAGAAGGCTACGAATTGGTAGATGTTCAATATGCTAAAGAAAACGGTGATTGGGTTGCAAGAATTTTTATTGATAAAGATGGCGGTGTAGCAATGAGCGACTGTGAAAAAATGAGTATGCTTTTTGGCGCTATTTTAGATGAGAGTAGCATATTGAAAGATCTTTATGTTTTGGAAATATCTTCGCCTGGTCTCAACAGGGTTTTAAAAAAAGAAGAAAGTTTTAAACATTTTATAGGTTCAAAAATAAGACTTCAAACTGTAGAATCGATTAATAATCAGAAGAATTTTTTTGGAAATCTTTTGGATTGTAAAGATGGAAAAATAAAAATTGACGATGTTAGTAATGGAATTTTTGAAATAAAATTTTTAGATATAAAGAAAGCTAATGTAGAAACTGAATTTTAGGAGGAATAAATGTCAGAAAAAGGCAAACTTTTGATGGCTCTTGAGCAAATTGAGAAGGATAGGAAAATTAAGAAAGAAGATATTTTGGTTGTTACAGAAAATGCTCTTGTTTCGGCATATAAAAAGCACGTTGGCAAAAACGTAAATGTTGAAGCTAAAGTAAATCCCGATACAGGTGAAATGACAGCAAGCGTCTTAAAAATTGCAGTAAAAGACGTAGCTAACCCTTTATTGGAAGTATCTCTTAAAGAAGCAAGAAAAATAAATGAAGAAATAGAAGTAGGTGAGGAAGTAAGAATCCCATTGGATACTCAGGATTTTTCTCGCATAGCTGCTCAGACGGCAAAGCAGGTTATTGTTCAAAAGATTAGAGAATCTGAAAGATGGTCTTTGTTTGAAGAAATGAAAGAAAAAGTAGGACAAATAGTAAGCGGAGTTGTATATCGCATAGCAGGAAGAAACCTTATAGTTGATTTGGGAAAGACTGAGGCAATTCTTCCCGACAGTGAGCAAGTTTTTAAAGAAAAATTTAAGATAGGTCAACACATAAAAGCTGTTATAATAAAGGTTGAAAAAAGCTTAAATGGATCGGGAATTGTTTTATCTCGTGCAAGTGCTGTGCTTGTAAAGAGATTATTTGAGATTGAAGTCCCAGAAATTTACGAAAAAGTTGTTGAGATTGTAAATGCCATAAGAGATTCGGGAATGAGAACTAAAGTAGCAGTTTTATCGCATAATCCTAAAGTTGACCCTGTAGGAGCTTGTCTTGGTATAAAAGGCGCCAGAATAAAACCAATCATAGATGAATTAAGAGGGGAGAGAATAGATTTAGTCCCCTATTCTCTGGATCCTGTTAAATATATAACAGGATCATTATCACCGGCAAAAGTTATTTCTGTAATCATTGTTTCCGAAAAAGAAAAGAAAGCCGAAGTCTTAGTAAGCGACGATATGCTTTCTTTGGCTATAGGCAAAAATGGGCATAATGTTAGACTTGCGGCAAAACTTACAGGTTGGCATATAGATGTAAAATCTGAAAAACAGAAAAAAGAAGAAATTGATGCTAAAATAGAACAACGTACTGAAAATCTTTCCGAGCTTAAGGGACTTAGCGAAAAAACTATAGAAACACTTGTAAATTCAGGATTTACGAATATAGAAAAGCTTTCATCACTGAAGATAGAAGATTTAACAACTTTGCCTGGTATCGGCGAAAAAACGGCTGAAAAAATTATAAAATTAGCAAAGAAAAGTTTGGCTAAATAAGCTTTTAATTAACAAGCTAACGTCCGATCAATAAATGAGCATGGGAGCATATTATGCCTATAAAACAAAAAGATAGTAAAGAGAAAGGTATAAAAAAGAAGACAGTTTCTGCGGTGTCAAAAAACAAAGGTGGTTCCGTAAAAAAGACTATAAAGAAAACAGCCGCAACAACATCTAAAAAAACAGTTAAAGCTAAAATTTCTGTAAAAAAAGTATCAAAAAATAAAAGTAAAAGTGCTAAAACAAAAATAACAAAAGCTTCAACAGCTAAAAAGAGAACTGTAAAAAAAAAAGTTTTACATGAAAAAAAACAAATTGAACAAAATACAGCAGATAAAATTGTTGAAAAAAGAAAAGATGAAATTATAAAAGGTGATCCTAAAAAAAAAGAAGAATCGGAAAAGATTAAAGAATCGGCAGTTAAACAGGGTAGAGAGGAGCAGAATAAGAAAAATGATTCTGTTGTTAACAATGTAAAAGTTGAATCTCCAAATAAATATGAACAGAAAGATTCTATTTCAGTAAAAACTAAAGAAGTTAAGTCTGAAGTAAGCGCGATAGAATATAAAGATGTAATTTTAATAAACGAACTTATAACTGTAAGAGAACTTGCTGATAAGATGAGACTTAGCTCGGGTTATGTTTTAAAGAAACTTCTGTCAATGGGAAGTCTTGCTACAATAAATCAGAGGCTGGATGCAGATACTGCCAGTCTTTTAGCAAATGAATTTGGTTATGATGTTAAAATGGAATCCATTTATTCGGAAGAGAAAATTGGAGATGCCGCTCATCGTGAAGATACATCTAAATTAAAACCTCGTTCGCCTATTGTTACAATTATGGGTCATGTTGACCACGGCAAAACGTCACTTTTAGACGCTATAAGAAGCAGTAATATTGCGTGCGGCGAGTATGGCGGAATAACTCAACATATAGGTGCATACAAAGTGCAAGTTCCATGCGGTGGTTATATAACATTTTTAGATACTCCGGGACACGAAGCTTTTACAGCTATGCGGTCAAGGGGATCGCAAGTTACTGATATAATTGTGCTTGTCGTTTCAGCTACTGACGGAGTCATGCCTCAGACTGTTGAATCCATAAACCATGCTAAAGCTGCAAGCGTTCCTATAATTGTTGCAGTAAACAAAATAGATATGCCTGCTGCTGATCCTCAGAAAATAAGGCAAGAGTTAAGTAATTATGGACTTATTCCTGAAGAGTGGGGTGGCGATACTATAATGGTTGATATTTCTGCCAAGCAAAGAGCGAATATAAGCTCATTGTTAGAAATGATTTTGCTCAAAGCTGAAATGCTAGAGCTTAAAGCAAATCCTGATAGGAATGCAGAAGGTATAGTTATAGAAGCAAGACTTGACTCTAAAAAGGGGACAGTCGCTACTTTGTTGATTCAAACTGGAACTTTAAAAATTGGCGATAATATTGTAGTTGGAACAATGTATGGGAAAATCAGAGCTTTGAGTGACGAATATGGTAAAAGATTTGTGTCCGCGGGACCAAGCATTCCAGTAAGCGTTTTAGGTATAAACGAGACTCCTCAGGCTGGTGATAAGTTTGTGGTAGTTGATCACGACTCTAAAGCTAAGGAAATTGCTCAGTCTAGAAGAGAAAAAGTTAAAGAAGCTTCGTTGAAGCCTGTGCATCATTTGTCGCTTGCAGATATCAGCGCAGAAAAGACAAAAGATTTAAGAATAATACTTAAAGCTGATGTCCAAGGATCCTTAGGAGCTTTAAGTGATGCATTGGAGAGGCTTTCTACTTCTGAGATTAGTTTGAAGATAATACATAGAGGTGCTGGAGCTATTACTGAATCAGATGTTGCTTTAGCAGTAGCATCAGACGCTTTAATATTAGGATTTAACTTGCGTCCTGACATCGCTGTTGAAAGATTTGCTGAAAAAGAAAAAATAAGCATAAATGTCTATAGAATAATTTATGATCTAATTGCTGATGTCAAATCTGCTATGGAAGGTTTGCTTGCTCCTAACATGAAAGAAAAAATATTTGGTAAAGCTGTAGTGAAACAAGTATTTAAAATTTCAAGTTTTGGAACCATTTCCGGTTGTTCGGTAATAGATGGAAAAATTCAAAGAGGCGCTAAAGTAAGGCTTTTGAGAGATAATGTAATTGTTTTTGAAGGAAATATTTCTTCTCTAAAAAGATTTAAAGACGATGTTAAAGAAGTTGAGAAGGGTTATGAGTGTGGTATAGGGCTTGAGAATTTTTCAGATGTTAAACCATGCGATGTGATGGAAAGCTTTATTACAGAAAAGGTTGTCAGAAAGTTGGAAAACTAATTAAATTATCTCCATAATTAACAAAATTCAAATAGTGGGGATAAAGTAGAGAAAAACATATGCCGTTATCGTATAAAAGATCTGTCAGAGTGGGAGAGCTTATACAACAAACAGTTTCTGAGATTGTTAGAGAAATAAGAGATCTAGATTCTTGGCTAGTTACTATTATGGGTGTTAAACTTAGTGACGATTTATTGAGTTGTAGAATTTATTACTCTGTTTTTGGGTCCGATGAAGATAAGAAAAAAATCGGCATAGCTTTAAAGAAAAACACTAAAGAAATCAGGCATCAGATTGCAACACGTTTAAATTTAAGACGAACACCTGAGATTGTTTTTGTCTATGATGACACTAATGAGAACGCTGATAAAGTGTTTAGCTTGTTAAAGAAAATAGAAGAAGATAAATAATGTTTATAAGGGATATTATTCTTAAATTTTGTTCTTTTGTCTCGGAGGCTTAATTAACAATGAATTTTTCTAAAAGCGATATCAATAAAATCTCAAAAATTTCAAAAATAATCAAACAATCAAAAACATTTTTCATAGCAGGGCATATAAAACCTGATGGAGACAGCATAGGTTCTGCTTTAGCTCTTGCATCTGTTTTAAATAGAACAGGCAAAAAAGCCTACGTTTACAGCGTTGATGAAATACCAAAATTTGTTAAATTTTTGAAAGGGTCGAATAAAATAAAAAAATCTGCAAAACAAACTGATAAGTTTGACTGTGCAATAATTTTAGAGTCAGTTAATTTTTCAAGAATGGGTGATATTATAACGACTTCCCAGACAAATAAAATAATAAACATAGACCACCATTTGACTTATATGAATTTTGGTAACGTAAATTATATTGTTCCCTCATCATCTTCAACAGCAGAATTAGTTTTAAATATTTTTCAATATATGAAAATAAAACTTTTAAAACATGAAGCTGAGTGTTTATATACAGGGATTATTACAGACACAGGACGTTTTCAGCAAGTAAATACAACTTCTAATTCCCATATTGCCAGCGCAAAACTTATGGAGTGCGGAGTGGATGTAAATAAAGTTTACAAAGAAATTTATGAAAAGGGATCAATAAATGCATTGAAACTTCAAGGGTTGGCTCTTTACGGCATAAAAACAATATTGAACAACAAAGTCTCTTATATACTTTTGACCAAAGATATATTTAAAAAAACCAGTACCTCGGAAGAGGATTCTGAAGGAATTGTAAATTATACCATTAGAATAGATGGGGTTATAGTTGGTTGTGTTTTTAAAGAAGTTGACGGAAAAACAACTAAAGTGAGTTTTCGCTCGATAAGAAATTTTGATTTATTGAAAGTTGTTCGTGAATTTTGTGGTGGCGGTCACAAGAATGCGGCAGGTTGCACTATAAATGCCGGAATTAAAGAAGCGGTAAAGATCGTTACGGGCGTTTTAAGAAAAGAATTAAAAATAAATTAATTTAGATATGGTTAAGATTTACAATGATATATCAGGAATGTTGCTTTTAGACAAACCATCAGGAATCACGTCCTTTAAAGCCGTTCATAAAATAAAAAAAGTGTTAAAAGTAAAGAAAACGGGTCATTGTGGAACTTTGGATCCAGCTGCTACTGGACTTTTGATTGTTTTGATAGGAAAGGCAAACAAATTTCAATATAAGTTTATGAAAAAAGACAAAGTTTATACCAGCTCTTTTCTTTTAGGAACTCTCACAAATACAGGAGATTTATATGGAAACATAATTTCCCAGAAAGATTTTTCGGGTATAAATATTGAAAAAATAAACGAAGCGGCGAAAAATTTTACAGGAGAAATTTACCAAATTCCTCCTATGTATTCTGCTTTAAAACATAAAGGTAAAAAACTTTATGAGCTTGCAAGGCAAGGCATAGAAGTTGAAAGAAAATCAAA
>JAITAQ010000046.1 GCA_031283985.1 Endomicrobium sp.
TTTTTTGCATCTTTAATTATTACATTAACCGCTTCTTTTAAAGTTTTACATACAGACATAGGTTTAATTTTTTCTTGCGCTATTTTTGTCTGCTGTTTTTTACCATGTCCCGTAAGAACCAAAATACCCTTACCCCCAGTATTGCATCCAAGCAAATAATCTCTTATACTGTCACCAACTGTATAAGATTTTTCAAGGTCTATATTAAAATCTTTAGCACTTTGCAAAACCATTCCCGTCTTTGGTTTCCTACAATTGCAAGAATCTTCATTAATATGAGGACAATAATAAATAGCATCTATTCCAGCTCCAGATTTTTTAAGCAAAAATACAAATCTTTCGTGGATTTTTTGCAAATCCTGTTCGGTAAACATTTTCCTTGCAACGCCAGACTGATTTGTAACTATAATCACCTTAAAACCTGCTGCACGCAATTTGTTTATACTATCTGCTGCATAAGAGTAAAGTTTTACTTGTTCAGTTGAACTTAAATAATTTTTGTCAAAAATAACAGTACCGTCACGATCTAAAAAGACTGCAGGCACTTTAATATTGCTTGTTCCCATTTTTCTTTTCCCTTTATAAACTGTGGCTTAACCATAAGAACAGAAATTTTTTCTTTAGTTTTAGCATCAACATTTTGTAATTTAACCGCATCTTTACAAGTTACAACAAAGTAAGCGTCTGTTTCCTTTTGGGAGATCAACTTATCTAATTCATAGTTGTCGTATCGGCTGTGGTCTCTTAAAATTATACTATCTTTTAAAGTTATGCCAGATTTCTCTATAGAATTTTTAAAGCCTTGAGCAAAACCTATTGCGCTTAAAGAATAAACTTTAGATTTCTTCAAAAGTTCAATATTAAAATCTGTCTTTAAATCAATTTTTTTGTATTTAAAATCACCGTAAAATGTTAAAACCGCTTCTTTCCCTGACAACTCAAACAATCTTTTTTCAAGTTTATTAAGATTTCCTTTTGAAACCATGTCGCAATTAGTAACAACTATAACATCAGCCCTCTTTAGCGATTTAGGCTTTTCACGCAAGATTCCAGAAGGAATAAGCATCCCGTTGCCAACAGGATTAGCTGCATTAAGGCAAACTATATCTAAATCTCTTTTTATTTTCCAGTGTTGAAACCCATCATCTAAAACATAAACATCCGGATTTGCTTCAGAACCAAACATTAAAGCGTTGCTATATCTGTCAACGCCAACAATAACAATTGTACTAGGCACGATTCTTGCTATCAAAAGAGGCTCATCACCGCTTGCTATAGCACAAACATCCAGCGCTCCATTTTTCAAAAGCATTGGGATTTTACTTTTTCTTAAATAACCTCGCGTTAAGACTATAGATTTAAATTTATTTGCCACAAGAAACTCCAACAGTTCTATAACTATCGGAGTTTTACCCGTACCGCCACAAGTTATATTTCCTACGCTTATTACAAGTTTAGGCAGTTTTTTCGCAGTAGTAAATTTTCTGTCAGCTTTTAATAAAACGGCATAAATTAAAGAAATTGGATATAAAACAACTTTTAAAAATTTGAACATTTATTTTCAAGTTCCCAAAGCTTTATGTACTTCATCAATGTATAGAAAAATGAATACAATAATGCGAGTATAAGCCCTGTTAGACCGTCAAGAAACCCTTTCTTTATTATATACATTTTAAAAAACATAACGCTTGGATTTACAAAGAGATTTAAAACTTTAAATTTTCCCCCACGTTCAAACATTTCTTTTGAATGCAGATCAGCATAAAAATCAGACTTTTTAACAAATTGTTTTATGCTGTCGTACGGATAATGAAGAATATTTCCTTTAAAATAAACTTTTTTGCCGCTATCTTCAATGTCTTCATGAACCAACTGGTCTTTATATTTTATTCTATTCTTGTTGAATAAAACAGGATGCCTGTAATCTGGATACCAACCTGAATGCAGTATCCATCTGTTTATAAACTTACTCTTTCTTGGAGCGATAAAAGCATCAGATCTTGGAGTATTTTTAAGCTCTTGTTCTATTTCTTCTTTTAATTTAGGAGTAATCCTTTCATCGGCATCAAGACATATAACCCACTCATTAGAACATTGGGTTAAAGCAAAGTTTCTCTGCTTGCCGAAATATTCAAATTTGTTCTGAACCACTTTACAGCCCATAATCTTTGATATTTCAACAGTAGAATCTGTACTGAAATCGTCAACAATTACAATTTCGTCAGCCCATTTAACACTTTCTATACACTCTCTTATATATTTTTCTTCATTTTTTGTCAGAATGTAAGCAGAAATATTTATCATTTGCCACCCAATTCAAATTGAATTTTCAAATAGATTTTCAGAAAGTACTATGCTTATTTACCGCTTAAAATATTATAATATTTATAAACTGAAAATCCAACACCATATTGACATTTTCTTATCTGAGTATATCGCTTAGGTTCCCCGGGAAAAACACAATTATGTGAATGTCTTTAATTTCTTATAAAACTATAACACTAAAGACAAAATTCTTTTGTCTATAATATAAATTCATAACTTAAAATCTATTTTAATTATGTTTCCCTAAAATCTCTTATTCTAAAAAATCTCTCATACGACAATCTTAAGTTTACTTACATAAAAATGCTCTTTTTAAGCTAATTCTATTTAATTAATAAAGTTAAGTTTTACAGTTTTTATGAAAAACTCGCAAATAGAGAACAGTATATGAAAATTTCAGCATAAATATAAATTTATAGAGTAAGTAGTAAAAGCTCTGTAAAGTACGTTTAATCAAGACTGACAAAACTTTGGAATGCTTGGAATTGAATAGATAACCTTGAAAAGCTTAAAAACGGAAATATCTCTGCAACCGCTGCAAGCTTTGGTATCTGTAAAATTTTGCACTGGCAAACGACCATGGTAGTGTATGCGAAGATTCTTCCCAACATCTTTCTTATCCAAAGGAAGTAACACGACAAGATTGTAAAAAAGAAGCTGCAAAAGCTTTTAAATTTATTGAATCAGTTGTGGAGACTTTCCCTCTTTAGTTCACTAATAAACACACATGCTCACATCATACTATTACTTATACCTGTCATTCACATTGTTGCTCCTTCTTATGCTTACACAAAGTTATTACATCAGTTAACGATTGATTTTAATAATGATGACGATTCTATACCCTACACCAGCAAGCATCCACAAGCATATACCCTGACAAAGAGAACCTTCAGCTTTAGAAATCCTTGTCGATTCTAATTTCAGAGAGGCTTCTAATAATTTGAATTTGGAAGAAACTGAAAATATAAAAAAGCATTATTCTTTTATAGGCAAGCGTTTGGCTACTATAGCAGTGGTGCTGTATGGAAAGACAGAGATTCTGAATCTAAATCATGTCGCGAAAAGATGAAGAGCGAGTGTATTAAAAAATTGGAACGTTAATATTATCTTCTTTTTATCGGACATAATCTATAGGTTATAATAAAAATGTTATCTATTCTTCGGCTTCGTTCTGTGAAGAACGTTTTCTTAACAAATGATTTGAAATCTTTTTTCTTAAACGTACAGAAGCTGGAGTTACCTCCACAAGTTCATCTGTGGCAATATATTCTACCGCTTGTTCAAGATTGATAATCCTTGGAGGTGTAAGCATAGGAGCGTCATCAGCACTTTTACTTCTCATATTGCTTAGCTTTTTAAGTTTGCATGGGTTTACAACTAAATCATTTTCTCTTGAGTTCTGTCCTATTATCATACCTTCGTAAACTTCAACTCCAGGACCTACAAAAAGCTGACCGCTTATTTGAAGATTATCTAATGCGTAAGCCGTAGTCTTACCTTGCTCTTTAGCTATAAACACACCGCTTGTCCTTAAATCCACAACATTAACTTTAGGCATATAATCGTAAAAACTGTGATGCATTATGCCTTGACCTCTAGTATTTATTAAAAAATCATTTTTAAACCCTATCAAAGCTCTTGAAGGAATTACATATTCAAGACGTATCCTATTCTCGCCTTCGCTTACCATATTTTCAAGCTTTGCAGAACGTTTTCCTACAAGCTCAAAAACAGCACCTTGATATTGACTTTCTATATCTAAAGTAAGAAATTCCATAGGTTCGCAAAGCTTACCATCTATTTCTTTATAAATAACTTCCGGCGAAGAAACGGAAAGTTCAAAACCTTCACGACGCATGGTTTCAATTAAAATAGTTAAATGCAGCTCGCCTCTTCCAGAAACTTTAAACTTACCTTCACCTTCAAGCACTTCTATTTTCAATCCCACATTTGTTTGAGCTTCTTTTTCAAGCCTTGCTTTTATGTGCCGACTCGTTAAAAACTTTCC
>JAITAQ010000054.1 GCA_031283985.1 Endomicrobium sp.
CTTTCTCCTATTATAAGCGTGATGAGCGCTTTGATGATTTCTGTTTTGATTGGTATTGCTGCCTGCTGGAACAAATCTACAACAATCATTAGTTTGCTTGAAGAATTTCATAAAATTATTCTTTCAATAGTAACAAAAATTCTCATTCCTATTCTTCCAATTTTTGTAGCTTCCACATTCTGCTCATTGGCGTATGAAGGAGTTATTACAAAACAATTTCCTATTTTCGCAATAGTTGTTTTAATTGTTATTTTAGGACACTATATATGGCTTACAGTTCTTTACACAGTTGCTGCTATATACTCAAAAAAGAATCCATTTCGCGTTTTAAAATATTATGGTCATGCATATCTTACCGCCATAGGTACAATGAGCTCTGCTGCAACGCTTCCCATAGCTTTAGAAAGTGCAAGAAAATCCGATGTTTTGCGTAAAGATATGGTAGATTTTGGAATACCGCTTTTTGCAAATATTCATGTTTGTGGTTCTGTGCTTACTGAGGTTTTTTTTGTGATGGTTGTTTCTCAAATATATTACGGGGCATTGCCTTCCGTTGATATAATGACTTTATTCTGCTTGCTGCTTGGAATGTTTGCCGTTGGATCTCCTGGGGTACCAGGAGGCACAGTAATAGGATCACTTGGCCTTATTATAAGCGTGTTGGGTTTCGATAATAATGCTATAGCTATTATTCTTTCAATATTTGCTCTGCAAGACAGTTTTGGTACAGCCTGCAATGTTACTGGAGATGGAGCATTAACGCTTATTCTTACAAAATTTGTTGAAAGCCACAATAATGATGTAAAAGATCTTAAAGTGGAGACTTTCAATTAAAAAAATGCTAGTATTAAGTTTTGTATCAGCTATGAAGGTATAGATGATAGAGTACTTTCAAACATTGCTTTTGGTTCTGCAGACAGCGTTACGCAAAATTTATGAATTATGGCAGACGTAGTCGGAACAGTTATAATGCAGAGAACTCTTGAGGCATCTGCAGCGTCATTTTTGTTTTTTGAAGAAAATGGAACAGTTTTTGTGCGTGTTAAAGTCGGGAGAAGTAATGGACTTGAAGTAGGTGAATCTAACAATAATAACATAACGGTGTAAACGACACATATAAACAAGTAAAAGCAAATGAGAATCTCAGACTTTTGCAATACTTTACAACAGATTTAAATCACTTTAATACAAGCGGAATAAATATTTACTAAGCTTAAATTTTAAACCTTCTATAAACCACAACTAAAGATTGTACGTATGGGGAAATAATGATATTCACTATAAGTCTTCAAAATCGGGACCTTATTGGATTTGGCGTAAGTATAGCCCAAGCAATAAATGATAACTTTGGAAATATTTGCAAGATGTGGATATAAGTGACATTTTTTTGATGATTATGATAGTTATATGGTATAAGTATAGCGTTTAGTGTCTAGTTTTTAAATTTTAAAGAGTATTTGTTTATTTTTATTAATCAACAAGGATGTCTCAAAATTGAGACATCCTTGTTGATTTTTTGTGCAAGTTTTAACCAACCCTGCTAAGATGTTCGGAACCTTACAGATAAAACAGACCTTTCAATTGGAATAATTGGGAAGTCTATCAAATTCATACTCTTGCTTATTTGCTCTCTTGAGAAGCTGAAGGATCAGCAGGTGGTGCATTTTCACATTCTTCTACAGTTACAGGTGCTTCTTCTGCCTTTTTGCTGCAGCAACAAGCTGCCAATGCAAAAGTAAATACTGCAAACATTGCTGCAAACAACACAAATTTTTTCATCTTTATTTCTCCTTAAAATAGTTAACTACTATGTAACAATTTTATATCTTTTGTCATTCTTTTGCAAGTTTTACTCATTTATGTTAAACTGTCGTCGTGACGATGATTTCAACATTGGTATCGGCACTTAGCTGCGCAAATCTATTTGGCAAAGCGTATTCCAACGCTGTCGTCATCATCTAAGATTATTGTTGTTGAGACTGTTTAATTGGACAACAAATCTTCATACTAACTTCTTGTTTATGATAATGGGAGTAGTCCGTCAGATATACCTTGAAACAATGTCACATTGTATTTTAATTATAGCAAGTCGTTGTTCTAATCTAACAAATTTATAGATTAAGGGATCATATTTAATTATTTAGTTTCAATTATTTTTTCGGTAATTTTTTTGCCGGTGTTTATTTTTGTTCCTGTGAGGATTATATAAGATACTTTTGGAATCAACACATCCCTTACTGATACATAAACTGATAAAAGGTAAGACTTTTCGTTGTTTATAAGAATTTCAGCTTTGGGCACGCCGTTTACTAAGACAATTTTCATAGATCTGTCTTTAACAGCTTTTAAAACTAAGCTATATGAATTGTTGCCATTGTCAGTTGTAGTATAACCATAAGCTTTTTTTTCAAAAGCTGTAATTTCTTCACGCTGTCCTTGTTTTGCATACAAAATCCAATAAGCATCCACAGGATTTTTTTTATTTATATTGCCATTTAAATCCAACCTTGCATCATACATAACAACATTAGCATTTTTATTCCTTTCTATTTTAAAGAGATTCTTGCTTTCTGTTAAAACTTCTGTACTGTATAAAAATGAATAGATCAAACCAAAACATAAAGCGACGATAATTTTCTGCATTTTTAAAATCTACTTTTTAGTTTATAAATCCATATAATTATACAAAATTATTCTATGGACATTAATATTTTTTAAAATTGACATTTATTTTTTTCTATGTATAAAATACTTAAATGGTTAAATATTAAGGGATTCTTGTATGAGAGTATCTATTAAGGTTAAATATGGCTTTGCATCTATGATATGTTTAGCGCAAAAATATAATACTGGCGAATATGTTACAGTTTTAAGTTTAGCTAAAAGACTAAAGATTTCAAAGATATATTTGGAACCAGTATTTTCTCTTCTTAAACGCGCTGATCTTGTATCGTCCATAAAAAGATCTCGCGGAGGATATTAGCTTGCAAGACCTTTCAATAATATAACTGCATTTGACATATTATCAGCTATAGAAGTCTCATTGTTTGAGAAGTCTCAGAAATCTTTTATTGAAGTTTATTGAAGTCGAGAATGGTATAGAGAAAACAATTCAAAATTCTGTTTTAGAAAAATTGGACACTTCAATTAAAGTAACGCTTTTGTCAATAAGTATTGAAAGTCTTGTTCTTAACGCTCAAAAACATTCGTCAGAAAATGGTTATATGTTTTATCTATAATTAAAAATATTTTAGTTTTTAGAAATTTAAAGAGGAATTATAATGAAGAAATTAGTATTAATGATTATGCTTTTTTAGGTCTTGGCAATGACGATTTGATTTAAAAATTTCCGTTTAGCTGATTTACATTTTGGGATTTGCCAATAATTTTGTACAATTTAACCACATTGCGTGAATATTCCCTTTAGAGCAATTATGTAAATGGAATTTTCTGGGTTTATCATGAAAAATTTTTCTGTAGTTATACTTGGTGCAGGCGTAGGAACAAGAATGAGGTCTTCTTTGCCGAAAATTATGCACAATCTTTCAGGCAAACCCTTGATAAAGTGGGTTATAGACGCTGTTTCCTCTTTAAATTTAAAGCCTGATAATATTGTTGTAGTGTTGGGATACGGAGCGGACAAAGTTGAAAAATATTTATCAGAGATAAACATAAAAAATTTAAAGATTGTTTATCAAAAAGAACAACTTGGTTCCGCTCATGCAGTTATGCAGGCGGAGAAAGTTTTAAAAAATTACAGTGGAAATATTTTGGTTTTAAGCGGCGATGTTCCTCTTATCAACTCTAAAACATTGTCAGCCTTGATAAAAAATAATGACAAAACTGCTTCTTCTCTTACTGTTTTAGCTGCTGAAGGTACAAATCTATTTGGCTATGGCAGAATAGTAAAAAAAGATGGTTTTTTAGAAAAAATAGTTGAAGAAAAAGACGCAAATATTTCTGAAAAACGGATAAATCTAATAAATTCCGGTATATATTGTTTTGATAAGAATTTATGGAAGGCTCTTTCAAAAGTTAAGCCTAATAATTCTAAAAAAGAATACTATATAACTGATACGGTTGCAATACTTAAAAGCATGGGCAAAAGTACATCCCTAACTGTTACAAAAGATGAAAATGAAGTAAAGGGTATAAATAACAGATTAGAACTTTCGCAAGCAGAAGCTCTATTAAAGGATAGAAAAGTAAAAAGGCTTTTTGAAAGTGGTGTAAGCATTATAGACACAAGCAAAGTATATATCTCCTACGATGCAAAAATAGGGCAAGATACTGTGATATATCCTGGCGTTTTTATTGACACAAGCGTTATTGTAGGCAAAAACTGCATTTTGAAAGGTTCAAGTTATATAATTGATGCTAGGATAGATGACGGTAGCATAATTTCTTATTCTTACATAAATGGAGCCATCATTGGAAAGAATGTTAAAATTGGACCCTTCTCTCATATAAGACCAGGATCAGTTTTAAAGGACAACGTAAAAGTAGGAAATTTCTCAGAAACGAAAAAAGCTGCAATAGCAAAGAATTCTAAAGTTAGCCATCTTTCATATATAGGCGACGCAGAAGTAGGGGAAGATGTAAATATAGGTGCTGGGACGATTACATGCAATTATGACGGGATAAACAAGCATAAAACGGTTATTGGTTCAAATTCATTCGTAGGCTCTAATGTTAATTTTATTGCACCTGTTAAAGTCGGCAATAATGCTTTAATAGCTGCAGGATCAACTGTAACCCGCGATGTCCCGGCAGGTAAACTAGCAATAGCAAGAGCAAGACAAGAATTAAAGCGTAGGATAATAAAATAAAGAATTATTTTGAAATAAATAAATGTCGTTTTCGTTTAAAGATAAGAGAGTAGCATTATGAAACTTAAGATTATTTCAGGTAACGCTAATATAGAGCTTGCAAAACAAATTACTCAAAAGCTTGGCGTTGAGTTGAGCGAAGCAAAAGTGGGGCATTTTAGCGATGGAGAAATTCATGTAAAAATAATTGACAACGTCAGAGGAGCAGATTGTTTCATAATTCAGCCTACATGTCCTTCAGTTAATGAAAACTTAATGGAGCTTTTAATTATAGCGGATGCTTTGAAGAGAGCGTCTGCAAGAAGAATAACTGCTGTTGTTCCTTATTATGGTTATGCAAGACAAGATAGAAAAGCCGAGCCTAGAGTACCGATTACGGCAAGACTTGTTGCAAATCTTTTAGCAACGTCTGGTGTTACAAGACTTTTAACCATGGATTTGCACGCTAGGCAGATTCAGGGTTTTTTTGATATTCCTGTAGATCACCTTTATGCCAAGCCTATTCTGTCAAAATATTTTCAAGATAAAAATTTAAAAGACGTCGCTGTGGTTTCTCCTGACGCTGGTGGCGTAGAGAGAGCAAGGTCTTTTGCAAAGCTTATCCATGCGGACTTGATAATAGTTGATAAGAGAAGACCTCGACCTAACGAGGCTTCTATAATGAACATCATAGGAGAAGTAAAAGATAAAACTTGTATAATACTAGATGATTTAGTTGATACTGCAGGTACGTTGACAAAAGTTGCAGATGTCATAAAAGAAAAAGGTGCTATAAAAATTCTTGCTGCAGCATCTCACGGAGTTCTTTCTGGAGATGCAAAACAGAGAGTTCAAAATTCAGCTTTGGAAGAGCTTGTAATAACTGATACTATTCCCTTGTCAAAAGAGGGTCCAAATGACAAGGTTGTTGTGTTAAGTGTTGTGCCAATATTGGCAGAAGCTATTAAGAGAATTTCAAATGATGAGTCAATAAGCGCATTGTTCCTATAAAAATAAACTGCTGTCGTAATAACAATGGAGGATTGTAATGAATGAAGTAATTTTAGATGTTGAATTAAGAGCATCTGTTACTAAGGGAGGACTTTCTTCTTTGAAAAAAGAAGGAAAAATTCCGGCTGTATTTTATGGAAAAAATGTTAAACATGAAACTATATCTATTAATGCTAAAGCTTTTGCTTCAGTAATAAAAGCAAATGGAGCAAATGTAATTATAAATTTAAACTTTAAAGACGGCAAGAAGCCAGCTATTGTGAAGGAAATTCAAAGAGACGTTTTGACTCAATATCCTATTCACATAGATTTTCACTCAATTTCTCTTGAAGATAAAGTTGAACTTTTGGTTCCTGTACACATTGACGGCGTTGCAGATGGCGTTAAGAATTTTGGTGGCACGATGGAATTTATCGTTAGAGAAGTTAAAGTTAAAGCATTCCCTAAAAATATTCCTCAAAAGATTAGTGTAGATGTAAGCACTCTTAGCATAGGTCAGGGAATAGCCATAGCTGACTTGCCTAAACTTGAAGGTATTGATTATGTCCAGGATCCTTCAACATTGATTATTAATATTATAGCTGCAAAAGTTGAGAAAGAAAAACCTGCAGATGCGACAATAGGAACAGCGCTTGCTCAGCCGGAGGTTATAAGCAAAGGCAAGAAGGATAAAGAAGGTGAAGAAGGAGCAGCAGTGGTTCCTTCTCCAGCAACAAAGAAATAATAAAATAGATTACGGAGTTGCCAGTGTCTAAACAAATTAAACTTTTTGTCGGACTTGGCAATCCCGGGCGTAAATATAAAAATACCCGTCATAATCTCGGTTTTATGATTCTGGACTCAATAGCTTTGGCTAAAGGTCTTGAGTTTAAAAATTGGGACAATGTAGCGGATATTTCTTTTTATAAGGTTTCTTCTATAGAAAAAGTATGGCTTTTGAAGCCTACTACTTTTATGAATCTTTCCGGAGACGCCGTATCATCTTTTGCAAAATATTATAAAATCAGTACAGAAGAGATAATTATTTGTTACGATGATTTTTCAATACCTCTTGGCGGATATAAAATTAAAATGTCCGGCTCTGCAGGCGGTGGACACAATGGTATAAAATCCATCATAGAACGGCTTCATACGGATAAATTTCCGAGAATAAAATTCGGCATAGGTCCATTACCAAAATTTATGGACATGGCTGATTTTGTTTTGTCAAAATTTGCGAAAGAAGATGAAAATAAAATAAGTTTAGTAAAAAAGCTTTCTGTTGAAATTTTTGACGAAATAAATGTGTCTAATATTGATAAAGCGGCTTCTAAACTGGCAAATAAAAATAGAACCCTTGAATAGTTTTTCTATATAAAATTTCCACAACTATGTCTTGGGACCCTTAAAATTTTAAAAGGTACTGAATGTATAAAAATAGAAACAATAGAAAAGAATTATCTCTTGAAAATATTATATATGGGCGCAACTCGGTTTTAGAGCTTCTTAAAGCAGGTAAACGTACTGTAAACAAATTGATAGTTTCGCAGACTGCAAGAGGTTCTGCAGTTACAGAAATTATTAATCTTGCAAAACAAAAAGGTATTGCTGTGCATACAGTCCCTTCTGAAAAACTTGACAGGTTTTCAGAGAAATCGCAAGGCATTGCTGTAGAAGTCTCGCCAACAGAGTACATAGAGCTTGAAAATTTAATAAAACAATCAAAAGCTTCGCCAAAATCATTACTTGTAATATTAGACGGTATAGAAGATCCTCATAATTTAGGTGCAATAATAAGGAATTGCGTAGCTTTTGGAGCTGACGGTGTGATAATACCCAAGTGGAGAGCTGCAGGTGTAAATGAAACCGTTTCAAAAGCATCTGCCGGAGCTGTAGAACATATTTCAATATCAAAGGTTGCAAATATAAATCAGGCAGTAGATTTATTAAAAGAAAATAACTTTTGGATAATCGGTGTGGAAAATGGTGGACAAAGCTTAGAAGATGAAGATTTCCCTTTCCCGTTAGCTGTAATCATAGGAAGCGAAGGTTTTGGACTTCACAGTTTAACCAAAAAATGCTGTGATTTTTTAATATCAATACCTCAAAAAAACACCATATCCTCACTTAACGCTTCATGCGCTTGTGCAGTAATTTTATATGAAATTTACAAAAAACGGAAATGAAAAAAACTGTAAAATCTTCATTTTTTCTTGCAGTGTTAAATAAAAATGAAATATATCAAGAATCAGAAATCAGACGATTTTCTTAATGCTATAGATGATAGATAAAGTTTATATTTACCTTTGTAATTGTCACACAGACCAATTTGAACTAATTACTTCTTTTTCGTAAAAAAAACTGGCATCATTGTCTTTAACTGTAAGCAATTCGCACTAATGCGTTCAAGTCAATTGTCCACATTAGTGATTGGATAAAACGCATATTCACAAGAGTTTCCCATGAAAAATCTTTTCCCATTTGACGAATAAGTTTCTTTTTCTACGATAATTTGCCATATTTTTCAATTCCAAATCTAATTATACTTTATTGGAAAGATTCTTAATTTTTTATAACTTTTGATATTAGTATCAACTTTATGCTAGAATACAATTATGAAAGTGTGCAAACTCCCTGCAAAAAACAAAGAACATGTCTATAAGTCCTTTACAGATAAACAAAGCAACCTTCAAGCTGAGAAGTTTGCATTGGTTCCGTTTAATAAACGCATAGTTTTTGCTCCTCATTGTATGAGAAATATTGCCGTCTGCACTGCCGTTGACAAAGGTGGGTATTACATTTGTGCGGAATGCGACGGGTGTAAAATAAATGCTATAAGCAAACTTGTAAAACAATTGAATTATAAATCCTTGTATATTGCTAAAGGCGGAAAAACTATAGAAAAAATAGTAAAGGAAGAAAATCCTAAGGCAGTTGTCGGAATTGCTTGCTTTTTTGAAGGAGATCAGGCTTTTAAGATGTTAAAAGATGCACATATAGCTTTACAATTTGTGCCTCTTACGAAAGACGGCTGTACAGCTACGGATACAGATTTAGCGGAAGTAGAAAGAGTATTGAAGCAGACTAACTAAACTGCCTGTGAAAGAGTGCAACATACCATTTCTGTTTCATAAATAATTAATATTTTTTTCAATAAAAAATTTTAACATTTTAGCAAAGGTACAAAAATAACAAAAGAGTAACTTTTTAGATACTGAAAACAACATAAATTAGCATAAATTAATTTATTTGCTGTAATTTTAGAGTTTTTATATGAATATATATACAAGAATTTATAGACACTTATTTACTTTAGAATTAAACCATGGAGATTTGCTCCGAAAGGAATTGTAGAAAATGACAACATTAAAGTTTACAGAATTAAATTTATCGGACGAGATAATTAAAGCCGTTTCAGATTTGGGCTTTGAAGAAGCTACTCCCATTCAGAGACTTGCCATTCCTAAAGTAATGGCGGGACTAGACATAATAGGGCAGGCACAAACAGGTACTGGAAAAACAGGTGCTTTTGGTATCCCTGTGTTGGAAAAAATTGACATAAAAAATAAAAATGTCCAAGCAATAATACTATGCCCAACAAGAGAGCTTGCAATACAAGTCTCAGAAGAATTGAAACTTTTCTCAAAATACAAAAAAAATACTAACATAGTGCCTGTTTACGGCGGGCAGCCTATACAAAGGCAAATGACAGCTCTTTCTAAAGGAGCACAAATTGTTATAGGAACGCCTGGAAGAATTATAGATCATTTGGAACGTAAAACTCTAAAACTTGCGGCAGCGTTTATAGCTGTTTTGGACGAAGCAGATGAAATGCTTGATATGGGATTTAGAGATGATATTGAATTGATATTAAAAAGTATGCCTCAAGAAAGACAAACTGTTTTTTTCTCGGCTACTATGCCTAAAGAGTTTATATTTTTGACAAAAAAATATCAGAAAAATCCTGAGACAGTAAAAGTTGTAAGCGAAAAATTGACTGTTCCTTTAATTGAACAATATTATTTTGATTTAAGAGAATACCAAAAACTTGAGGCACTTACAAGGTGTTTGGACATGTATAATCCAAAACTTTCTATTGTTTTCTGCAACACAAAAAGAAAAGTTGACGAAGTTATTTCTTCTTTGCAGGCAAGAGGATATTCAGCGGATGCGCTCCATGGAGACATGAATCAAGCTCAAAGAGATAGAGTTATGTCTAAGTTTAGAAGCGGCTCTATAGAAATACTTACAGCTACGGATGTTGCCGCAAGAGGAATAGATGTTGACGATATAGATATGGTGTTTAACTTTGACGTACCTAAAGACGATGAGAACTATGTCCACAGAATAGGAAGAACAGGGAGAGCTGGTAAAGCAGGAAAAGCTTACAGCTTTGTTTCTGGGAAAGATATTTACAAATTGAGGGATATTCAAAAATATACAAAAGCAACTATTAAGAAGGCAAATGTTCCTTCGCTTACCGACGTTGAGAATACAAAAACAGCAATTATGCTTGATAAAGTAAAAGAAGTTTTGAAAGAAAGAGATTTAGAAAAATATTCACAAATGATAGAACCTTTAATCTCTGATGAGACAACTTCTTTAGATGTGGCAGCAGCACTTTTGAAAATGAGGTTTGCCTCTGAAAAGAAAGCCCAAGAACAACAAGCAGATATATTTGCAAACGCAGTTGATCGTTACACAGACACAGGGGCAAGAGGTCATGGGATGGTAAGGCTCTTTACAAATATAGGGAAAAAAGACAATGTACGAGCTGGAGATTTTGTCGGCGCCATAGCAGGCGAAACAGGGATTAGCGGAAATATGATAGGCAATATTAAGATTTTGGAAGCTTTCTCTTTTGTTGAAGTGCCAAGCGAGCATGCCGATGCGGTAATTAACGCTTTGCATTTAAGTAATATAAAAGGTAAAAGAGTTTCTGTAGAGATTGCAAAAGCAAGAAACTCTTCTGATTTTAAAAATGATAGATGTTCTAGCTATAGAAAGCGCACAACATTTAGAAGATAAGTAATCACTTTTTCTTGCAACAACTTTATGATGCAAGACAGTTTTGGTAATTTTTTGTAATTGTAATATAGCAAAATAGAGGACAACAATGCCAATATTTGAATTTACTTGTGCGGAATGCGGAGAGAATTTTGAGATATTGGTTCTTAGCGGCGAAGCAATTGAATGCCCCAAATGTGGCAATAAAAATGTAATAAAACAGCTTTCAAAGTTTGCGGTAAGCTGTCCTTGTGAGGATTCATGTCCAACAGATGCTAAACACAAACATAAATGCGGTGGAGGCTGCTGTCATTAAGTTAAGATACCTGTGTTGTTTGCATAAATATACCTTACAGCTTTTATTGACTTTTTCTTTGGGATTTATTTTTGGACTATTAATGGAATTTTCAGTGACTCTTTTTCTAGCTTTAATACTAACCCTGATCTCTGTTTTTATTTATACAATGCGCGATCTAGAAGGGCTTAAGCATAATCAAAATAAATATTTTATTGTTATGTCCGCTTTGCTATATTTTGCAGCTTTGGCTATTTCACTATGTTCGGCCATAGCAATAGTCTTACTTGCAGGATATGAAATTTCTAAAAGAAAAAACCTTAAAAGTTTATCCTTAAGATTGCTCTCTCATATAATTATTACAGTAGTTTCAATACTTTTGTTTATATGAATTATCTAAAAAGTGACACTATTACAGCTTTATCAACCGCAGCTGGTAAGTCTGCAATTGCGGTTATCCGTTTGTCTGGTGAAAATGCTTTTAAAATTATAGATAAGGTATTTCAAACTAAGTCCTTAACTGATAAACAGGTAAAATATGGCTATATTATTGACGGAACCGAAAAAATTGACGAAGTTATTTGTACTTTTTTTAAAGCTCCACACACTTATAGTGGCGAAGATTTGGTAGAAATTTCTGTACATGGTAATCCTATAATAATAGACAAAGTTTTAAATATTTTATATAAAGCTGGTGCACGCCCTGCAGAAGGAGGTGAATTTACTTACAGAGCTTTTTTAAACGGCAAAAGGGATCTTGCAGAAGCTGAAGCAATCTGTAATTTGATAACAAGCAAGACTGCAGCTTCAGCCAAAGCTGCGTTAAATAATATTTCTGGAGTATTTTCTTCAAAAGTTAAAAGCATCAAAGATAATATTGCAAATCTGATAGCTTTTATGGAAGTTAATTTAGATCACTCTGAAGAAAATATTATGTTTTTGTCCCGAGAAGAAAAACTCGCAAAGATTGATTCTCACATACAAGATGTTAGAAATCTTTTAAGCTCTTATAAAACAAGTAAAATTTTACAAAATGGAGTAAGGGTTGCAATTATAGGAAAACCTAACGTAGGTAAATCTTCACTCTTGAACGCTATCCTCGGCAGAAACAGGGCAATTGTTACAGACCTTGCAGGCACAACTACAGATACTATTGAAGAAACTATAGATTGCAAAGGGATAGCTCTTACAATAATAGACACTGCAGGCATTAGAGACCATACAGACAACTCTATAGAATTTATAGGGCAAGAGCGGACTAAAGAAGCTATACACAAAGCAGGCATTTTGCTTTGGATTTTTGATTCTTCCTCAAAATTAGACAAAAATGACATAAAAATAGCTGGTTTCTTAAAGAAATCAGAAATACATATACCAATAATTGCTGTCTTAAACAAATCTGATTTGCATGTTAATTTATCTTTAACAGAAGAAGTTAATTGGGATATTTTTTCAGATACTATCAAAATTTCAGCAAAAACTGAAAATGGGATTTCTAATTTATTAGATAAAATTGCAGAAACAACCGGTATAAGTGAAACACAAAACGATTATTTAATGATAAATTCTCGCCACTATACACTATTAAAAAGCGCCTTAGATGCTTTGACAAAAACAAGAGAGGTTTTAAAAGCTGGAAATGCTGACGAAATTGCCTGTTTTGAAGCGATAAATGCTCAAGACTATCTCAATGAAATTTTGGGAGTAAATGTCAAACAGGATATTTTAGACATAATTTTCTCAAACTTTTGCATAGGGAAATGATGTGATGTCTTCCTTAAAAATATTCTTTTATAATCTCATGGCATAATTAAATGCGGCAAAAACATGGACAAAACTTTTTAATTGATAATAATATATCAGCTAAAATTGTAAAAGCAGCCGATTTTGATTTAATGGACAATGTTTTGGAAATTGGTCCTGGTAAGGGTATTTTAACAAAACTTATAGTGTCTAATGTTAATTTTCTGACTGGTATTGAGATAGACAAAATATTATTTCAACAGTTAGATAGTTATTTCTCTTTCAGCAAAATTACAAATATTAAATTGATAAATCAAGATTTCTTAAAATATGAAATCCCTGACATTAAGCGTAAGTTTATCTCTAATCTTCCTTATAATGTCGGCACGGCTATTATTCAAAAAATTCTGCCTTTACAAAACTGGACTACAGCTGTATTTATGCTTCAAAAAGAAGTTATAGAACGTTTAGCCGCAAAACCAGGAAATAAAGACTATGGGTATATCTCAGTATTTACTTCATACTATGCTGATGTAGAAGTACTTTTTAACGTTTCGCCAAAATGTTTTAATCCTCCGCCAAAAGTGATGTCTTCTGTTATAAAGTTTAAAAATAAAAAAACTGAAGTACCAGAACCTGTTCTTTTTGAGTTTGTAAAACATGCTTTTAGCATGCGAAGAAAGACAATTTTGAATTGTATTAGTTCTTTTTGCGACATACCCAAAGATAAAGCTTCAAGTATTTTAAAATGTTGTGGATTAAATGCATTTTTAAGACCAGATAAGTTGTCTATTTTTGATTTCTTAAGTTTGACAAAAAAATTAAAGTTATAGAATTTGTCGTACAGATTTTTGATTTTTTCATTTCAAAAAACATTGACTTTTTTATTCGTTAATTACATTATCCATAATTGTGGATAACTTGAGGATAAGATGAGTTTTTCAGCTTTAGATTTATGGCAAAAAATTGTGGATAACCTTAAAACGTCTGTCACGCCAGAAACCTATAATTTGTGGATTTCTCCACTTAAGCCTTTATCTTTTGAAAACAATATATTTGTTTTGGAAGTTCCAAATATTTATTTTTCTCAGTGGATAGAAAATAATCAATTGAAAAATATTGAAAACATTCTGTCAGATTCTTGTGGACAACAAATTATTTTACAGCTAAAACTGCAGCAAGATATATCGTCAATAATAGAAAAAACTGAAAATATCCCTGTTCATATAGACGCTTCATTTCAATCCCTGCAAAAAGACCAAATAAATCCTAAATACGTATTCCCAGGATTTGTTATAGGTGCGTCTAACAGATTTGCGCATGGCTGTGCTGAAGCAGTAGCAAAAAATCCGGGCAAACAATTTAATCCTCTTTTCATTTACAGCGGCGTAGGACTAGGCAAAACACACTTACTTCATGCTATAGGAAACTATATTAAGCAAACATTGCCAAATTTTAGGGTTCTTTATGTAACATGCGAAAAGTTTGTTACTGAATTTATTGAGTCAATTCGTTTTGATAAAGCACCGTCTTTTAAAAATAAATATAGAAGTCTAGATTGCTTGTTGGTTGACGATATTCAGTTTTTGATGGGAAAAGAAAGCTCTCAGGAAGAATTTTTCCATATGTTTAATAATTTGTTCAATGCAAAAAAGCAGCTTGTTATATCTTCAGACCGCCCTCCAAAAGAGCTTAAAGGCGTTGAAGACAGACTTATTTCAAGATTTGAGTGGGGCATTATAGCTGATATTCAACAACCTGATTTAGAAACAAGAATTGCAATTTTGCGCAAAAAAGCCGAAGAAGAGAGAATTTATATACCTGACGATGTTGTTCTGCACATAGCTACCAAAGTTAAGTCTAACATAAGACAATTGGAAGGATCTCTTTTAAGAATAACCGCATTTTCTTTGTTCACAGGAACCCCCTTGACTGTTAGCTCTGTACAAGAAATACTTAGAGATATTATAAAGGTAGATGAATCTGCTTACATAACAATAGAAAGCATTCAGAAAGTTGTCGCTGACGAATTTAATATTGATTTAAGAGATATGAAAACTAAACGCAGAACTGATGTCATAGTTTTCCCAAGACAAATAGCCATGTATCTTGCCAGAACGCTTAGCGATGAATTTTCTACAAATGCCATTGGTAAAGCTTTTGGTGGGAGAGATCACTCAACAGTTATGCATGCCTGTAACAAAATCAAAGAAAAAATGGATTCAGATCCCTATTTTAACGCTAAAATCAACCAGATAATTAAAAAAATTCGTAATTCATATTAATCTGCCTGGCTGAAATGCCATCATTTTTCATCATTTGGACTCTTTCAAAAACTATATAATTTTACCTATCTGATAAACTCAGGTTTGACCAGCAAAAAAGAATAACTTTTATAAAAAATATGAAACATTTCAATAAAATGATATTTATATATTTAAAAATTAATTTCTTATTAGTAAGAAAAATACTGTGGATAACTTTTCAAAAAATTGTATAATAATATTATCCAATAATAGTATGGATAGCTATGATAATTTATCAGCAAAATTATCAGTGAATTGGCTTTTTAATTTTAGGTTGGTAATTATAATTTTTTTTGATTATTTACAACTTATCAACAATATACATAATACTATTATAATTAAATGTAATTTTTCATTAAACCAGGAGGTAATAAATGAGAGTACTTTGTGGAAAAGAAGATCTCAGTAAGGGAATACAAACAATATATCCTGTAACTTCATCTAAAAGCACACTTCCTGTTCTTTCAAATTTTCTATTTGAAACTGAAGAAGGAAAAGTAAAACTTTCTTCTACAGATTTAGAAATAGCTGTTAAATGCTATATTAAAGGAGAAATTTTAGAAGAAGGCGGCACCACACTACCAGCTAAAAGATTTTCCGATATTATAAAAGAATTGCCATCAGAAAATGAAATAGATATAAGGTCAGACGAAACTAATCAAATAAACATAACTTCAGGAAAATCTAAGTTTAACCTTATGGGCATATCAAAAAATGAATATCCTATAATACCAGATTTCCCAAGTGAAAATAACTTCACTATTAAAAGAGAACTTTTTGTATCAATTCTTAAAAGAACCGTCTTTGCTGTTTCTAAAGATGCTCAAAG
>JAITAQ010000072.1 GCA_031283985.1 Endomicrobium sp.
ATTTTGCAATGAGGATCTCAATTATGCAAAAACTAATAAAAGAGAACGTACGGCTTTAATAGACAGCTATGCTATAAAAAGAATGCTTGCATACTTGGAACAATGCAGAATAATCAGGCTTAAAGATATTAATTCCAAACATTTAGAAGATTTTAAAATATCGCGTTCTAAAACGCTTAAACCTTCAAGCGTAAACAGAGAATTAGACACAATAAAGGCTTTATTTAGAAAAGCTGTAGAGTGGAAGTATATAGCAGAAAACCCTGCAAAACCTATTAAACCTCTAAAAATCTCACTAAGGCAACCTCGCTTTTTATCCAAGCAGGAAGCTCAAAACCTTATTAAAGCTTCATCAGGGTTTCTAAGAACAATGATTATGATTTCACTGTATACAGGTTTTAGGTTATCTGAAGTATTTAATTTGCAATTTCAAGATATTGATTTTAACAAAGATACTATATCTGTAAACCCAAAACACGGATTTATTCCAAAAAACTATGAATTCCGCACAATTCCACTTAATAAAGAATTAAGGGAATATCTTATTCAAAACATTCCTAAAATTAAAAAAGGTCGCGATTATTTATTTAAAGATAAAAATGATGATATATCTATATCTGCATTACAGACATCAGTTAAACAAACTTTCAAAAAAGCAAATATTAAAGAAGCTTCATTTCATACGCTCAGACATACGTTTGCCAGCTGGCTTGTCATAGGCGGCATTAACCTTTATACTGTAAGCCAATTGTTGGTGCATTCTGATGTAAAAACTACAATGATATACGCCCACTTATCAAAAGAGCACTTAAAGAATTCCGTAGATTTATTAACTTTCAAAAATTAGTATTATTTTAGTCTTGTAATGTTATTTTGAATTATTTTCAGTTATCTTGAATATGTCATGAACTATCTATCGGTCGTCTACAAATAAAAAAAGGCTTGAAAAGTAAGGATTTTCCCAAACCTTCATGAAGTCGGGGCGACTGGATTTGAACCAGCGACCTCTCCCACCCCAAGGGAGTGCGCTAGCCAGCTGCGCCACGCCCCGAAAAATATTGCAAGTAGTTACTTTATTTTTACAATTTTATTATTTTTATCCACAAAAACAATTTTAGGATCAATAGGTTTGTCTGAAAGAGTAAACCCCATTATTATTACTTCTTCGCCAACTTTTATAAGGTGAGCGGTTGCACCGTTCATGCAAATTACCCCTGAACATGATTCTCCAGGGATTACATAAGTTTCAAGCCTTGCTCCTGAACTATTAGACACCACCAAAACTTTTTCCCCTATCCACAAACCTGCCTTATCGCAAAGATAAGTATCTATTGTTATGCTGCCTTTATATTCCAAATTGGCTTCCGTCACCGTAGCCTTAAAAATTTTTGAACTTAAAACAAATTTCATCACAATTTTCCTCCACACTAAATTACGACGATATTGTCATAATTATAGTATTTACATCAATTTTTGTTAATAGTAACTATTCTCTGAGGGAAAGGAATTTCTATTTTAGCCTCACCAAATCTTTTATATAAATTTTTCAAAACTTCGCTCTTTATAAAAGCTCTTGTATAAACAGTTTTAACTCTAAAAAATAAAATAAAGTTTATAGAATAATCTCCAAAATCTGTAAACTGAACGATAGGCTGAAAATCTTTGGAAGCGGAATCATATTTGTTTATTATCTCTTTAGCCGCGAGTTTTGCAATTTCCTCCACTTGGTCTAAATCACTCCTGTATGATACGCCGCAAGTTATTGAAGACGTAACTTCAAACTTTTTAAAATGATAACTTTTAACTATAGACGAAGATATTTTAATGTTAGGCACAACAATAACAGTGTTATCTATTTCTTTTATTAAAGTCGTTCTCCAGTTAACTTCAACAACTGTTCCCTCTTGTCCTGAATCAAGTCTAATATAATCATCTCTTGCAATTTGTTTACTGGAAAGAATGTTTATCCCGGCAAAAAAATTGACAAGAGTATCTTGAAGAGCAAACCCAATTGCCATGGAGCTTATGCCCAAAGCAGCTAAAATCGGCTTCAATTCCACACCGAATTGATTTAATATTAAAACCAATCCTATAATTATTATTGAAAACTTTAATATATTTGAAATGATTTTTTCTTGAATTCTTCTGTGAAAAAGTTTAGAAAGTATAGACGCAACCAGAACAATTATTGAAAAAGCAAATACTCCATAAAAAATTTTACCAATAACAGCACTTTTAGTATTTATAGGAGCTTTTAAAATTCCAACATAAAGAGCTATGAGAAAAAACCAAAAAGGAAGGTAAATGTTTGTTATTACTACAATCTTATCGTGAAAAACCAAGCCTATTCTTGCAAAAATATTTTGCACAAATCTTGCTACATACCTCTTAAACAAAAAGCCTACTATGAATATAAGAGCAAATAGAGACACGCTCTCAATCCACAAAAAACTTTGTTCTAATATCCATCTCCAAATTTGCAATACCATTGTTATCTTTTAGAATTTTCAGCTTCTTCCTGGCATTTTATGCAATACCTAGTCCAAGGAATAGCTTTTACTCTTTCTACAGAAATTTTCTCATCACAATCCTCGCATGTACCGTAAGTATTCTTCTCTATTTTAGCAAGGGCGTCATTTACAGCATTCAATGTTATCTTATCGCCAGCGGCAAGTTCAAAAAGCATTTCTTTATCACTGTTTTGACTTGCGGTATCTATTTCGTCTCCAACGTTTATATCATCGGAATTTATATCTCTTTGAACATTATTAGTTTTATTTAAAAGTTCGGCTTTCTTTTCTATTAAGAGCTTTTTTATTTCTGCTAAATCTTTTTTATTCATTGTACTCTCCGTTTAAAAGTTTGTAAACACTTTAACCATTCTTAATTTATCGCTTTCTTGACCACTTACTCTTATACCCTTAGATGCTGTATCTATAAGATAATCGCATATTTCTTGAGTTATTCTTTCTCCAGGTATCACTACAGGTATTCCCGGAGGATAAGGCGTCAAAGTTTGAGCGGCTATATGTCCAACGGACTTTTTCAAGCTCACCTTTGTTATGCTGTTTGAAAGAAACACATCTCTAGGCTTCATAACCATCTCGGTAGCCAAAGATGGAATCTTAAGTATCCAGTTTTTTTGCTTACCGTGATATTTTTTACTTATACTTTCAAGTGCTTTTACAAAAACCTCTATATCAGATTTAATTGTGCCTTCACCGGGAATTGCTACCAAATTAAACAAATCGGCATAATCAAGTTGAATATTATATTCTTTTGCTAAAATCTTTTCAATCTCATATCCTGAAAGTCCTGTTTTTGTAACGTTTACGGTAAGCTTTGTTATATCTAAATCAAAACCCAATTTATTTATTTCTTGTCTGGTAAAACATTTCATATTATCAATGTTTTTATTTATATAAGAACGACCCCACTCAACTGCATCTATAACTTTGTCAAAAGCCTCTTTTCCTTGCAAAACAACCTGCCTTCTAGCTAAATCAATAGTTGCAAGGATTAAATAATTAGGACTTGTAGTTTGAAGCATTGAAACTATTTTTTTTACTCTGTTAAAATCAATAAACTTAGATTTAAAATGTAAAACCGACCCTTGAGACATTGCTGACAAAATTTTGTGCGTTGACTGAACACATAAGTCAGCGCTAGCTTCAACAGCAGATTCAGCAAATATATCGTTAAAATGCAGATGCGCTCCATGAGCTTCATCAACAAGGAGAATCTTACCTCTTCTATGGCACAAATCCGCAATTTTGCTCAACTCAGTAACAATGCCATTATAAGTAGGGCTAGTTATAAACACAGCTTTTACTTCAGGATATTTATTCAAAGCTTCTTTAACCTGATCGTAAGTCATGCTAAAAATCAAGTCTAGATTTTGATCTATTTTAGGTTGAACCCAAATAGGCCAAACCCCAGACATAATAATTCCTGCCATTATAGACTTATGAGAACTTCTTGAAACTATTATTGAGTCACCCGGATTACATGCTGAAAGGAACATAGCCATATTGCCGACAGAAGTACCGTTTACCAAAAGTAAAGAACGCTCAACACCATATGCTTCTGCCATAAGTTCTTGAGCTTTTTTTATTGGTCCGACAGGGTCGTGTAAAGAATCTACTTCGTCAAAAACCGTAACATCAAATTTAAAAACCTCTTCGCCAACATAATTTTTTAATTCTTTATCTATACTTCTTCCGTTTTTATGTCCCGGACAATGTAGAGATATAACGTCTCTTTTTGCGTGCCCCAGAAGTGTATCAAATAATGGAGCCTTAGACTG
>JAITAQ010000005.1 GCA_031283985.1 Endomicrobium sp.
AAAAATGAATATCCTATAATACCAGATTTCCCAAGTGAAAATAACTTCACTATTAAAAGAGAACTTTTTGTATCAATTCTTAAAAGAACCGTCTTTGCTGTTTCTAAAGATGCTCAAAGGTACGTTTTAAATGGCGTTTATTTCATTTTAGAAGAGAATACTTTAAAAATGGTAGCTACTGATGGCAGAAGACTTGCTTATGTAACTGCAAACGAAGTAAAAGGCGTTAAACCCAAAACAAAAATAAAAGTAATAGTACCTACAAAAGCAATAACAGATATATTAAGACTGCTTTCTTCTGATATAAAAACTGAAAACATAAAAATAGGTATAACTGGAAATCAAATAGCTTTAGAAATAGAAGATATAACCTTTCTTTCCACACTTATAGAAGGCATTTTCCCAAACTATGAACAAGTAATACCTAAAACTTCCGAGATAAAGGTCAAATTAAATGTAAAAGATACTTTGTCTGCAGTAAAACAAATGGCTCTTTTAACTGCAGATAAAATATCATCAGATAGATCTTCTGCAGTGAAATTCTACTTTAACTCTAATATTTTAAGAATTTCAGCTGCTACAGCAGGTTTAGGATCTGGAGAAGTTGAGATGGAAATAGATTATAAAGCTGAACCAACAGAAATAAATTTTAACCCTAATTTTATAAAAGAAGTATTGCAGAATATTGATGAAGAATCAACAATATTTGAATTTAAAAATTCTCTTAACCCAGCTACTATAATACCTGAAAAAGACAAAAACTATCTTTGTGTAGTAATGCCAATGAGAGTCTAAGCATGACTTGGACTAAAGCAAGCGAAATAATAGAACTTATAAGGAAGAGGCTTGGTTTAGAGGAAGAGTTTTTTACAGTTGAACGGGTTTGGAATAAAGAAGTTAGTATAGAAGGTTTAGAGATAACAGGTTACAAAAATGGGACCATCTTTACAAAAACTCAAAGTTCAGTTGCTGTGAGTGAATTTACCTTTCGCAAAAAGGAAATTATAAAAAATTTAAATCAGTATATTGGTATGCAAAAGATAAAAAATATTAAAGTAAAAATAGAAGCATAATTGCTTTAATAGTTATTTGTTTTTAAACAATTAAACAAATGGAAATTTTAAAAAGAGGAGCTGTCATGGCAAAAGAAGAAGTAGAGCAAGAGGTTAAAAAAGATAGTTACGATGCTTCTAATATTCAAATTCTTGAAGGTTTAGAAGCAGTTCGTAAAAGACCTGCTATGTATATTGGTTCTACAGGAAATCAAGGTCTTCACCATTTAGTTTACGAACTGGTAGATAATTCCATAGATGAAGTTTTGGCGGGATTTTGTAAAAATATTGATGTTACAATACATCCTGATAACTCAATAACTGTTTTAGATGACGGACGTGGTATTCCAGTTGATTCTCACCCAGATCCGAAGTATAAAGGTGTATCTGCGTTGGAAATTGTTCTTACAAAACTGCATGCAGGTGGGAAGTTTGATAAGAATTCTTATCAAGTTTCTGGAGGTTTGCACGGCGTTGGCTTGTCGTGCGTAAACGCTTTGAGTGATGCTATGGAAGTTGAAGTTTATCGCAACGGCAAAGTTTACAAGCAGAGCTATTCAAAAGGAAAACCTTTATGTCCAATTAAAGAATTTGGAACTACAGACCAAAGAGGAACTAAAGTTACATTCCGTCCTGATGCTAAGATTTTTTCTGTAACGACATACTCTTTTGATATTTTGGCAAATAGACTTAGAGAATTAGCATTTTTAAACGCTGGAACTCACATTAGAGTTGCTGATGAAAGAAATGAAAAAGAGCATATTTTTGACTATGAAGGCGGAATAAAAACTTTTGTACAGTACTTAAATACAAATAAAAATGTTATAAATAAGGATCCTATTTATTTTGAAAAAAGAAAAGAAGGTGTAGAAGTAGAAATTGCAATGCAATATAACGATTCTTACAATGAACAGATTTTTACTTTTGTCAATAATATTAACACAATAGAAGGTGGAACACATTTGTCAGGTTTCCGTTCTGCTTTGACAAGGTCTGTAAACGAATACATTAAAAAAAATGAAATATCTAAAGTAAAAGATTTAAAACTTTCAGGAGAAGACGTCCGCGAAGGGCTAATTGCAGTTATTTCAATAAAAGTGCCTAACCCACAGTTTGAAGGACAGACAAAAGCAAAGCTCGGAAATTCTGAAGTTGAAGGTATAACTCAGTGTATAGTGGGCGACGCTCTAACAATTTTTTTGGAAGAAAACCCAGGTATTGCAAACCAAATTTTGGAAAAAGCCATTAATGCCGCGGAAGCCAGAGAAGCAGCAAGAAAAGCAAGAGAGCTTACAAGAAGGAAAGGGGCATTGGACTCTATGTCACTTCCTGGGAAACTTGCCGATTGCTCAGAAAAAGACCCTCAAAAAACAGAGCTTTTTATAGTTGAGGGAGATTCTGCAGGAGGCTCTGCAAAACAAGGCAGGGATAGATCTTTCCAAGCAATTCTTCCGCTTAGAGGCAAAATTCTAAACGTAGAGAAATCTCGTCTTACAAAAGTTTTGGCAAATGAAGAAATACGAACGTTAATTACAGCAATTGGAGCAGGAGTAGGAAAAGACGATCAGGATTTTAATATAGATAAAACTCGTTATCATAAAATTATCATCATGACCGATGCTGACGTTGACGGTGCACATATAAGAACATTGTTGCTAACATTCTTTTACAGACAAATGCCACGGCTTTTGGAAAAGGGTTATATTTACATTGCCCAACCTCCGCTTTATAAAGTGAAAAAAAGTAAGAAAGAAATGTATTTGAATTCTGAAGAAGAATTAGATAAATTTTTGTTCTCATCAGCGATTGACGGATTGTCTTTATCATTGTTACAGGATGGTAAAGAAATAAAAGAAATAGATGAAAGAACTTTACGTAAAATAGTAGCAAGTATAAGCGAGTTGGATACTCTTTTAAAGAAAATACGCAAGAAAGGAGTTTTTTGGATAGATTATCTTAAATTTAAAGAAGAAGGAAAACTTCCTCTTTATAGGACTGTTGCAGAAGGCAACATTAAATATATTTACTCTGACAAAGAGTGGAAAGAGTTTAAAGACCAATTGCTTGTAAAACGTAGAGAACTTCTTGCTTCCCAAGGGGAACTTGCAGAAATAACAGAAAATCTTCAATTAGACGACATAATGCCGGAATATAAGGATTTGTGGGAGCTTTCTCGTATAGATAAACTTGCAAAACAGCTTGAAGAAGAAGGATTGCACTTAGAGCATTACGGAGAATCGCACACAAAGACTGTTTACAGGCTTCAAGATACGCAAAAGAAAATGCAAGGAGATAGTTACGATCTTTGCTCTACAACAGAGCTTATTGAAACTATTAGAGAAATTGGCAACAAGGGAGCAACTATACAAAGATATAAAGGTCTTGGAGAAATGAATCCTAACCAACTTTGGGAAACCACAATGGATGTTAAAAATAGAAAACTTCTCCAAGTTAAACTGGAAGACGCCATAGAAACAGACAGAATATTTACAACTTTGATGGGCGATCAGGTAGAACCAAGAAGAGCTTTTATTCAAATGCACGCTTTGGATGTAATAAATTTGGATATTTAAATAATTTGTGTGTAATATTTTATGAAATATTACACAATAAACCTAAAAATACAAGAAGAAGACAGTAGTACAAATAGAAAAAGTTTACGAGAGGGAAAATGAATCCATTTATCCCATAAAGGCTGCCTGTCAAAAATTTAAATTGGGAAAGATTGTCATTTCTTATAGGGAAAGCAAACAGTTCGCTTTCTGTGTATAGTGGTTTGCTAGATGCTCTTTTGAATCCTGAGATTCTTCTTGCTCCTATTACAACTCAAGAGTCAGTTGTTTCTTTAAAAATAGAAGGAACACAGACAACTTTTAGTGAAGTTTATAAATTAGAAGC
>JAITAQ010000009.1 GCA_031283985.1 Endomicrobium sp.
TCTTCTATGGTTTCGGAAATGGCTTTAGGCAAAACGGTTGATGAAGTTTTAAAAATTACAAATGACGATGTGGCTAAAGCTTTAGGAGGACTTCCTCCAAATAAACTACATTGCTCTAATCTTGGCGCTGATGCTTTGCACAAAGCAATACAAGATTATAAAAACAAGAAAAAAATAAAGATATTTTAGAAAGGTATAAAAAAATGGATAACTGTAATTTTTGCTCTCACTCCAGTGGTTGTTCATGTCCCCATTGCGAAGACGAATTAAAAAACGGATGCATGAGTCCAACATTTTGTAAACCGTGTGGACAAAAGAGTAGAAACATTAAAGTTTGTCAAGTGTGCCAAGCTGAATACTCTTCAGAATATGAAAAGTGTCCTGCCTGTTCAGTAATAGATAAAGATAGAAAATAACTATTTTATTTATAGTTTATAAATTGTTTAAATGATTTACTTTTTAGAAGCTGGATTAAAATTGGGATATGAAAGGAGCTTTTTATGTCAGCAAAGATAATAAAAGACGGTGTATATGCTGTTGGAGCTGTTGACTGGAACGAGAGACATTTCCATGGGCATACATACATGACAAGAAGAGGCGTTACATATAATTCTTACCTAATTATTGATGAAAAAATTACCTTAATTGACACTGTTCGCAAAAGTTTTGAAAAAGAACTTTTAGAAAACATTAGAAGTATATTAGATCCGTCTAAAATAGATACAATCATTATCAATCATATTGAACCAGATCATTCGGGAGCTTTTCTAGAAGTTTTAAAAGCGTGTCCTAACGCTAAAGTTTATGGAACTGGCAAAGCAAGAGATGGGCTTTTAAAATATTATGGCGTAAGCGGCGACTGGATCGCTGTGAAATCAGGTCAAAGTTTGAAGATTGGGAAAAGAACATTGGAATTTATAGATGTTCCTATGATACATTGGCCTGATAGCATGTTTACATATTGTGCATATGATAAAATCTTGTTTTCAAACGATGGATTTGGGCAGCATTATGCGACTAACAAACTTTTTGATGACGAGGTTAATTTTGATGTCTTAATGGAAGAAGCTCAAAAATATTATGCCAATATTCTTTGGCCATTTAATATGCTTGTTGCTTCTGAACTTGCCGCTATAAGCAAATTAAACCTTGCCGTTGATTTTATTGCTCCAAGCCATGGACTTGTTTGGCGTAAATATATTTCTGACATTATGGAAAAATATCTTTACTGGTCTGCCCATAAATACAAGAAAAGAATTGCGGTTGTTTATGAAACAATGTGGAATTCTACTGAAAAAATGGCGCGAAAAATTGTTGAAGGTATAACTTCAGAAGGCGTTGAAGCTATTTTGTTTGATGTTACAAAAAATGATAGAACAGATATTGTTTCCTATATGATGGACGCTAAAGGCTGGGTTTTTGGCTCTTCAACTCATGATGGATGGATGCTTCCCGTAATTGCAGAATTCTTACATTTCTTAAAAGGCTCCAAAGCTATAGGTCGTAAATCTTTTGCTTTTGGCTCTTATGGCTGGAGCGGCGAAGCGGTAAAGGATATAGAAGATACTATTTCTAATATTACGACGTTTGATCCCTTTTTTAGAGTTGTTTTTAATCCTACAGAAGAAGAGTTGAATAAGTGTTTTGAATTAGGTAAATCTTTTGCTTTAAAAATAAAAAATGAAGAATAAAAGAAAGCATTATAGGAGGTGGAGTATGACTATAGAAAAGTCAGTAAAAATGACAAAAACAGAAAAACATTTGTTAGAGTCATTTGTTGGAGAGTCGCAGGCAAGAATGAGATATACATATTTTGCGTCACAAGCAAAAAAAGAAGGATTTGAGCAAATAGCAGCTATTTTCACAGAAACAGCAGATAATGAAAAAGAGCATGCGGAGAGATTTTTTAAATTTTTAAAAGGAGGAGCTGTTGAAATCTCAGGAACTTTTCCAGCAGGAATAATAAGTGACACAGTAGAAAACTTAAGATTTGCAGCAGCAGGGGAGAATGAGGAATATACAAAACTTTATCCAAGAGCGGCAAAAGTTGCAGAGGAAGAGGGATTTTTTGAAATAGCGGAATGTTTTAGGATGATTTGTGTAGCAGAACAGCATCATGAGTCAAGGTATTTGGAGCTACTTGACAATCTTAAGAATGAGAAAGTTTTCAAAAAAGACATGCCAATAAGATGGAAATGCCGCAACTGTGGTTATGTTTATGAAAGTAAAGAAGCTTTGGAAAAGTGTCCTGCATGTCTGCACCCTAAAGCGTATATGGAAGAATTAGTGGATAATTTCTAAATTTGTTTAATTAGAATTAAACATCAAAATTGTCGGAGCGTAAAATAATCCTTTATGCTCTGACGAACATTCTGTAGATAAACTTAGAAAAACAGTTTTGAAAAGTTTTGAAAAAATTATAAAAGTAAGAAATTTATCCTTATTTCTATGACTTAGTTTTAAATATATTAATGCTTTAGCAATACAAGATTACTATAAATTAAGAACTCTCTCGAAATTTTTAGTTTGAGTAAGACTGAGTTTATTGGATAGAGTAAAATAATTCTAAAATGGGAGTATAAACGATAAACTCAGGGGAACTTGTAAATTTTAGATTTAGTATTTGCATATATTACTTGTTCTTTACAGTTTCATACATGATTATTGACGCCGCAACAGCAGCGTTCAAAGATTTAGCTTTCCCATACATTGGAATTTTAAATGATACATTTGCAAGTTTTTCAGTTTCTATTTTTATACCATTACTTTCATTGCCAATTATAAAAGCGGCTTTTTGGGAACAATGCAGTTCATTTAAATATTTTTTGCTATTTAATGAAGCGGCAAAAATTGTAATTTTGTTTCTTTTCATCAAAATAATAAGTTCTTTTATATCAACGTTATCTAATACAGGCAAATGAAACAGAGATCCCATAGCAGCTCTTACAGCTTTATCTGAATATATATCGACACTTTTTTTGGAAACAAATATAGCTTTTGCCCCAAAAGCATCAGCAGAACGGATAATTGCTCCTAGATTTCCCGGATCTTGAATATTTTCCAGAACTATGAAAATACCAACTTGATTTATTAATTCTTCAATTTTATAATGTTTTTTTTCAACAACGGCAATTATGCCTTGAGGTGATTTTGTAGATGACAATTTTGAAAATAATCGTTCGGATAAAATTATAGTCTCTTCAAAAGCATTAATAGTCTCATACTTTTGAGAAATTATGATTTGCCTAATATTCCAATCTTTAGATATTTCAAAAACTTGTTTTTTCCCTTCAACTAGAAATACATTATTTTGTCTTCGGAATTTTTTATCTTGAAGTTTTAAAAGATTTTTAAAGGTTTGGTTTTGAGAGCTTTTAATTAACATGAAATAATTTTACTATATTGGGTGTCAAATTAAAATTTTATTTTTAAGCTCTATATTATGCTGTTGTGTGCAATTTTTAACATAGTCTATCCCATACATAATGTTTTTGCAGCTAACAAATAAGCTTGACGTAAATTGAATCTCTTCTTGCAGCAGCTTATTTATTGAGCATGTTATAGGAGAAATATGACAAGGTTTGTGCTACTTTGTTATACTAGACGTCAGATAAAATTTGATTCTAATATAAAACACAATTAGGAAGAAATTATGGGCAAGTTTGAGTTGAAAAAAACAAATGTTTGGCAAAGTCTTGAGCAAAATTACAAAAAAACATCCACACTGCATTTAAGGGATTTATTTAAAGAAAGCAATAGGTTTAATGAATTTTCTATACGAGATAATAATTTAGGTTTAACTTTTGATTATTCAAAGAACATTATAACTTCAAAAACTTTTAGACTTTTAATGGATTTTGCTAAAGCTGCCAAGGTCAAAGAATATGCCGACAAAATGTTTTCAGGTAAAAAGATAAACTGGACTGAAAAAAGAGCTGTTCTTCACACAGCTTTAAGAAATAGAAGCAATAAGCCTATATATGTTGACGGTAAAGACGTTATGCTTGAAATCAATGCAGTGCTTTCTAAAATGGAAAAGTTCAATAACGATTTGAGAAGCGGCAAATGGGTAGGCTTTACAGAAAAAAAGATAACAGATGTTGTAAATATAGGCATAGGTGGTTCAGACTTGGGTCCTAAGATGGTTTGTGAGGCACTTAAGTATTATGCTGACGGGCCTAATGTGCATTTTGTTTCAAATATTGACGGAGCAGATATTTACGGAGCCCTTAAGAATTTAAATCCTGAAACGACTCTCTTTATAATAGCCTCAAAGACGTTTACTACTCTTGAGACTATGACCAATGCTTCAACTGCAAGACAGTGGCTTGTGTCTAAGCTCGGAGATAAAGCTATAAGCAAACACTTTATTGCTCTTTCAACAAACGCAAAAAAAGTTGAAGAATTTGGCATAGATGAAAATAATATGTTTGAAATTTGGGATTTTGTAGGAGGCAGATATTCTTTATGGTCTGCTATAGGATTATCAGTTGCCTGTTATGTCGGGTTTGATAAATTTACTGAACTTTTGGAAGGCGCACATTATATTGATCAACATTTCTTAAACGCTCCTTATGAAAAAAATATACCTATTATTATGGCTACTTTAGGATTTTGGTATAACAATTTTTTTGGAGCTTCTACTTACGCGGTTTTGCCTTATAGCCAGTATTTGCATAAATTCCCCGCATATCTTCAACAAGGAGATATGGAAAGCGATGGTAAATTTATAGACCGCGAAGGCAACAGGGTAGATTACGAAACAGGTCCTGTAATTTGGGGAGAACCAGGAACCAACGGACAGCATTCTTTTTATCAGCTTGTTCATCAGGGAACTAAATTTATTCCTTCTGATTTTATAGGTTTTATAAACTCTCTTGAGAAAGTCGGCGATCATCAAGAAAAATTGATGGCAAATTATTTTGCTCAGACGGAAGCTTTAGCGTTTGGTCTTACAAAAGAACAAGTTGTTGAAAATCTTGCAAGGACGGGGCTTTCTCAAGATGATATAGAATTTTTGGCACCTTATAAGGTATTTGAGGGAAACAGACCTACTAACAGCATATTGATAGATAATCTTACGCCCAAAACTCTTGGTGCGTTGATAGCATTGTACGAGCATAAAATATTTGCGCAGGGAATTATGTGGCGGATAAACAGCTTTGACCAGTGGGGAGTTGAGCTTGGAAAAGTTCTTGCAAATGTAATACTAACGGAACTCAAAGGCGAAGCTGACAATAAGCATGATGCGTCAACAGAGAGCTTGATAAAGATTTACAGGGACAAAAGAAAATAATTAATTGTCCGTTTGTTGCGGGTAGTTTTTTGTTAAGAGAGCAATATAAATATGAAAAAATATATTTTGGATTTTACTGTATCGCAGTTTAAAACAGCAGTAAAGAATATAATCAAAGAAGATTACAGAATTAATCAAATTAATGAGTGGATTTATGCTAAGAAAGCATCATCTTTTGATGAGTTTACAAATATTTCAAAAAATCTGCGAGAAGAACTCAATAAGAGATTTACGCTCAAGGTCCTGAAAATAGTAAAAAAAGAGCAGTCTATTATAGACGGAACAATTAGATATACATTTCAAACTGTTGATAAAAAATATTTTTTTGCCGTTTTTTTACCTGCTAACGGTAAAAATTCAGTTTGTATTTCTTCGCAGATAGGCTGCCCCATATCATGTGTATTCTGTTCCTCCGGGAAAGTTAAACTTGTTAGAAATTTAACTAGAGGCGAGATTCTTGAGCAGATTTTGCATATAGAAAACGATATTAAAGAGAAAGTTTCAGGCGTGTTATTTATGGGAATGGGAGAGCCAACCCTTAATTTAAATAATATAGCGCTTGCTTTAAACTCACTATTATCAAATAAAGAGTTTGGCATAGGCAAAAGGCATATTACGCTTTCAAGCGTGGGGAATGTTCCGGCAATCAAGAAATTTGCAGATGATAATTTCGGTGTTCGTTTAGCTCTTTCTTTGCATTCGGTTGATGAAAAGCAAAGAAAAAAACTGATTCCAAATAACTTCGGTTTTAATATTGAAGATATATTAAATGCAGGCAAGTATTATCTTAAAAAAACGAAATCTCGTCTTACAATAGAGTATATTTTATTTGGAAATCTCAATGATTCTGCAGCAGATGCCCATAAGCTTGCAAGATTGCTTAGACATCATGAGTTGTTGAATAGTAATGTTCAAGTAAATTTGATGCCTTTTAATCCAGTTACCGGAATCAACTTTCAAACGACTCAAAAAGAAACAGTACAAAAGTTTAAAAATATTTTAACGCTCAATGGAATTATAGTAAACATAAGACAAGCAAAGGGATCTGATATTAAAGCTGCTTGTGGTCAGCTTGGATACTAATTTATAATCTTTTAAAAGCCAATATAACATTGATTAGTTAGAGTTGAATGTTTAGAAATTTTTTTTCTTGCATTCAACTTTAATTTTATAGCGAAAATTTGAATGTCTAAACTGTTTTTTGTAAAATCTATTAAGAGATTGGAGTGTAAAAATAGAATTTTTAGTCTATAAACGAGGTTTATGATTTTATGGGTTCCAGAAGGGAAGCCCGAGAATGTTCTTTACGCATGCTTTATTTATTTGACAATTGCAGCACTTCGGTTGATGCTGTATGTGATGCTTTTAAAGATGCTCTGCCAAAAGACGAAATTTACAGAGATTTCGCTGTAGGGTTGTTTAAAGGAGTTTCCAAGAAAAAGGAAGAAATAGATGCTCTTATTAAAAAATACGCTAAAAATTGGGAATTGGACAGAATGGCTATTGTTGACCGCAATATAATACGTTTGGCAGCTTACGAGATAATTGCTACACCTACGACTCCAATTAACGTTGTGATAGATGAAGCTGTAGAAATATCAAAGCGATATTCCACAAAGGATTCAAGTAAGTTTGTAAACGGTATATTAGACAAACTAAAAGTAGTAAGGGCTTAACTTTTTACCTCTACTTGGATTATTTACCTGCAAAAATCTAAAAAATAAATATGGAAAATATCCAAAATCTAATAAAACGCTTAAGAAAAGAGTTAGCTAGGCATAATGCTCTTTATTATGATA
>JAITAQ010000035.1 GCA_031283985.1 Endomicrobium sp.
TAAAAGCCGATTCGCTGTAGCCCCCGCTTAAACTGGTACCTGAAAATGTAATACGATTGTATATAAAAAAAGAAGCCGCTTTTTCCAAATCGTTAAAACTATTCGTATTGGCTTTAAGAAATTTATAAAGTTCCTTACCATTGACATATTTAGATTTCCACTCGCAAATTTTATCAATTAATCCACGCATATCTTCGCGACTGTATTTCCAGAATTCATACAATTCTTCATACAAATCATTTATCCAAAAAATTTTATTCGGAAATATCTGTTTTAAATTTATAAATAGTGAACCACCACCCAAAAATGGTTCTCTATACTCGTCAAAATCAGGAATAAGGCTTGATATTAAATCAACAGCCCTACTTTTTCCGCCTGGATACCTCAATGGACTCTTTATCATTGTTTTGTCCCGCAAATTTGTACTATAAAATTATTTTCATTAGCTTCTTTAAAAAGACATTCTATAAATGCTTTCTGCTTTTCAGATAAATTGTTTATCTCAAAACTATCAACAATATCTTTTTTAACAGACTCCGAACTTATCAATCCGATAAAGATGTTAGAAGTTAGCCTTAAAACAGCCATGCTTTCCATAGGTACACCGTCTGCCTTAATGGAAGTAAGATTAGAATAAAGAATCATCTTAACTAATCCATCTTTGACATCAGATTCACTCGGCAAAACTGAATTTTTACTATGCTTATTTTCTATAAGACTCACAGTGCTTTTATTCAACTCAACTTCATCAACAGTAAAAAAATATTTTCCACCTAAATAATTTTGAATTGTTATTTTAGATTTTGATAACGTGTTCAATCTTTCTTTTGATTGTATAGTTTTATATTCTCTGTTTTGAGCTTTTTCTGATTTCGCTCTTGAGAATTCCATAAAATCTTTAAGATCTTTGGCAATTTTATTTTCAAAATTATTGATTCCAGAAAAATTATGTAATCTTATCTTTGTTTCTTCTTCTATTTTCAAATAATTATTCTTTGCCTTATCCACTATGCAATGTAAATTGGCTAACTCCTTCAGATTCCAATGTAGACCAGAACTGTGATAATCTTCAATCTCTTTTATTTTTGATAAAACACAATTATTATCAAATTTCTGATCCGTAATTTTATTTGATGACTTATTTGCATTTGCATGAGAGTAATAGGCAAAAAATCACATAAATATCTAGCAGCGACATCAACGAAATAGTATCCCATTGCAAGAAGTCTCTATCTCCATTTTTTCCTTCATCTTTTATAATTGGAATTACAGTGATTTTTTTAGATATATGCACAGAATCATATATTCTTTCATATGGATATCGAGTTCTTTTTGGAGAAACCCATTTTGATATTGCAAGTTAAATTCTGCTTATCAAATATCAAAGAAGTTAACGATGTTGAGTTTATATCAAATTTTTCTAAACTAAACTTATTTAAATCTTTACCTATCACCTTCTTATATTTTATACCTTTGAGTTTTCCCGCTATATCCATATTTCTAGTCTTTTTGAATCTTAAGAATCTCTTTTTTAATTTTTTTCTTGTCGTTTAGATTTCGTTTAAAAACATTAAGTTCTTTTATAAATTCATCTAAGTATTTATTGATATTTTTGCTGTTTAAAGCAAAAATAGGCGCCCACATATCTGCACTTGACACAGATACTTTTGTTATACTCTTAAAAGATCCTGCGATAAGATCGTTAATATATGGATTTTTCTTTTTTACTTTTTTATAAGCTTTATTTAACGAAAAAGCTATAACATGGGGTAAATGGCTTGTAAAAGCAACCAAATCATCGTGGCTTTTTGCAGACATTTTTACAATTTCAGCACCTGCGTCCTTCCAAATCTTGGATACAATCTTTTCAGATTTGCCATACCGCTGCGTTATAATGACTTTCGTATTTTTAAACATATCTGCCTCTGCAGAACAAAGTCCGTTTTTTGCTCTTCCCGTCATCGGATGAGAACCAATAAAAGCAACTTTACCGTTAATATTATTTATTTCGCGCTCTATTGAATATTTTACACTGCCAGAGTCAGTAATTACGGTATTGTTTTTTACAATTTTTACGAGATTTTTATATATGGATGCAATCGTGTCAACAGGCGTACATATAACTACAATATCAGAATTCTTTGCTGATTCTAAAGATAAAGATACTTCATCCGCAGCGCCAATCTTAAGTACAGTTTTTAAAGTTTCTTTACTCCTTGCAATACCTGTTACATAATAACTATCCTTTAAAGTTTTTCTTTTTAAAGCAAGTCCTAAAGAACCTCCTATTTGCCCTAAACCAACTATGCTCACATTTAACATTAATCCAAAAGCTCCCTATCTACAGCCTTTGCCACTAAGTCAAGCTCGTTAATCAAAGCTTTAAACTGGTTAGGCAGCAAGCTTTGAGGTCCGTCAGAAAGAGCAAGCTCTGGCTGAGGATGAACTTCTATTATCAAACCATCCGCACCAACGGCAATACATGCTTTTGCCATTGTACCGACGTGTTCCCTTATACCGATGCCATGCGATGGATCTAAAACTACCGGCAAATGTGACAGCTTTTTTATAACCGGAATAGAATTTAAATCCATTGTGAATCTTGTGGCAGTTTCAAATGTTCTTATTCCTCTTTCACAGAGAATAACGTTATAATTGCCCTGCGAAAGAACATATTCTGCAGAAAGCAAAAGCTCTTTTATTGTTGTAGCCATGCCCCTCTTTAGAAGAACAGGCTTTGTTTG
>JAITAQ010000085.1 GCA_031283985.1 Endomicrobium sp.
TTTCTTAAGAAATGACAGTCATTTGTAGCAACTAGCGGGATTGTTATTTTTTTTGAAAGTTCAAGAAGATCAGGTATTATTTTTTTCTGCTCTTCAAGACCATTATCCATAATTTCTAAGTAGAAATTATCTTTTCCAAAAATATCTCTGTGTTCTGACGCTGCTTTTTCCGCTTTATCAAAATTTCCTTTAAGCAAAGAGGCTGCAACTTCTCCTGCTAAACATCCCGAAAGAGCAATGATCCCCTTATTATATTTCCTCAGCACTTCTTTATCTACGCGAGGCTTGTAGTAAAAACCTTCGGTAAAACCAATGCTTACTATACGCATAAGGTTTTGATAGCCTTCAAAGTCTTTGGCAAGCAGCGTTAAATGGTTGTAATTTCCACCATCTTCAACATTTTTATCTATATTTTTATCAAAGCGAGATTTTGGAGCTACGTATACCTCGCAGCCAAGTATAGGCTTTATGCCACTCTGTTTTGCAGCCCAATAAAATTCCATAGCTCCGTACATATTGCCGTGGTCGGTAATAGCAATAGTCTGCATTTTATATTCTTTGGCAATTAAATTAAAAAGTTCGCCGGGGTTTCCTTCATCATCAGTCAATCTACATGCGCCGTCAAGAAGAGAATACTCAGTATGGTTGTGCAAATGCACAAATTCCGCAGACATAAGAAACACCTATTTTTTTTGAGATTTTGTACTTGAGATATTATATCATTTTGTATTATTATCATCATTTATCATTGAAAAGTTTTCTATAATACCACCTTCACTTTTTTGCCATTTCTATGATGAGGGATTAGTATACCTAAAATTATAAAATCTGAGTATATCGTTTAGGTTCCCATCCCCAGAAAGAATTAATTATTTATATACTTCTAACTTATCATAAATCTATAATATCTACAACTAAATTATTTCTTTACACAAATCTGTTCCGTCTTTCAAAAAAAACACTAAAATAACCTCTCAGACAACAACCTTAAATTCAGTTAGATAAAAAAGATCTCTCTTTAATCTAATTATTCTCTCTAATTATTTGCATTTGTATGAAAATATGCAAACATAAGATGAAAAATTTATAAAATAATGTGAATATGGGTAAGTCGACAACTTTAATGTAAAGAGGCTAAACGATATATGTGATAATAGTATAGGAACAATTCTTATTATTTCTCGCTTTCTAATATTTAATATTTACGAGAAAAATAAAAATTATATCAAATACAGAAACAGCAGCAGCATTTAATGATTTAACTACGACCACAGTAGTATTTAATTAATATGTTAATAAGTACAATGAATACGACTTGATTTGATTGCAACAATGCAGAAGCTATGTATGGAATTAGAGTTTTTGTTCCGGCAATCAAAAAAAGGCGAAGTTACCACAGAACAGTTTAAGATGCAGTTAAAAAGAAATGATGCAGTTCTTAGAGGAGTTGTTAAAATTCTTGAGAGGACAACAAAAAATTGATCTAAACTTTGGACGTTATTCACTACTGAAAGTAGAACCATAAGCGTTTGATGATGTTAACTTTTTTGATAAAGATTTAAGTTTTTAAAACGTTCTATACCAACTAAGTCTATTATTTTTCTTGATAAAACAAATTAAACTATGCTAGCATTCTTACGAGAAAAATTTTAAAACTGCTGCGGTGGAAACAAATTAAAATAGGACTTTTAAATGATTATAAAAATCTTTTCAAACTTTACCAATCATGATTTTCATACCATCATAGAAGTCGGAATTTACATCGCATTAGTTTTTGGAACAAGCGCACACATACTGCTATACAAAAATGATGTTAGAAGCGCAATAGGTTGGATAGCATTGGTTTTTTTATCGCCGTTTATCGGAACTATCCTTTATATTTTTTTTGGAATCAATAGAGTGAAAAGAAAAGTCAGACGCTTAAGGAAAAAGATAACATTGTCAGAAAAATATTCCTATGAGATAATAAATAATATTTTTGAAAGCTTGCCTATAAACTACAAACAATTCATAACATTTGGTCATACCATATATCCTCAAGCGTTTACTTTTAGCAACTCTATTGAACCTTTGCAAAATGGCATTGAGGCTTATCCTAAAATGTTAAAAGCCATAAAAAGCGCAAAGAAAGAGGTTTTAATTTCAAGTTATATATTTGATTACGATAGTGAGACGATTAAATTTATTGACGCTTTTAAAACTGCTGTCAAAAATGGAGCTTCCGTAAAAGTTTTAGTAGATGGTATTGGAACTTTAAAATTTTTCCACCGTTCTATAGAAAAAAAATTATCCGAGATCCACGGCGTTGAATGCGGAGTATTCTTGCCGCCACATATTCCTATATCTATACCTTTTGTAAACCTAAGAAACCATAAAAAAATGATGATAGTTGACGGAACGATCGCATTTTTTGGAGGCATGAATCTTTCAAAACAAAATGTTTTTACGCACAACCTAAAAGACGGAATCTTAGACATAACGTTTGAAGTTAAAGGTTCAGTTATAGAGCAAATGTCGGAAATTTTTGAGGATGACTGGGAATTTGCCGTAGGTGTAAAATTTCAATCTTTTGCAAGGACTGTCAATCATACAAAAGAGGGGACAATTCCAGCAAGAATTATCTCTGACGGTCCTGACAATAAACGCAGAATAACAGAACTTATAATTACAGGAGCGATAAATGCTGCGGTAAAAAAAATTCTTATAGTAACTCCATATTTCCTTCCAGAAAATAATATTTTAACTGCAATCGAAGTGGCGGCAATGAAAGATGTTGACGTAGAAATAATAACGCCGAACAAGAGCGACCATAAAATTTTAAATTATGCAGTTAAGTCAAATTTTTTGCGATTGATAGAAAATGGGGTAAAAATATATTGTACACCTCGCCCTTTTGATCACAGTAAGATTTTTATAGTTGACAACGAATGGGTATTTGTCGGTTCAGCAAATTGGGATGATCGCAGTTTTAAGCTTAACTTTGAATCCAATATGGAAATATTCAGTAAAAATTTGGCAAAAAAACTTACCGAGATTGCAGAAGAAAAAAAGAAAAATGCTAAATTTATAACCACTTATGAATGCAAGCACTTGCCATTTTTAAAACGCATTAGAAATAATGCTTACAGATTGCTGACACCTTACAGCTAAATTGTTACAAATTTAGCTGTTACAGTGACTAGTGTTTCAAATTTTGAAAACAGTGATTTTATTATTTTTTTCTTCAGAGGACTATCTCTAAGACTATAACTTCTTTATCAGAGTAAGAATCTGAAAAACTATCATGAATACCAATTCTTGTTTGGCGCCCAGAACTTGTTATGGTTTCTTGAATTTTATAGTACAAGAGTTTCTTGTTTCTACCGATAAAATTAAGATATTTGTCACAGAAACCTCCAGAGATTCAAACTTAAACAACTATTAAATTTTCTGTTTTAGATTTAAAAGCTCACTTACAGTAACAATTTCATATCCATCCGCTCTAATTTCATCTATAAAATCTCCAAGAAAGGACAAAATTTTATCATTTTTAGGCAAATCATGCATCAAAAAAATTGCTCCGTTCTTGATAGCTTGTTTATATTTTATATGCATTTCTTGAGCTGATACATTTTCCCAATCCACGCCGAAGCTCCAATTTATCACGTAACATCTTTGCTTTTGGGCAACTTCCAGCCCTTCAGGTTTTGAATATCCGTATGGAAACCTCATCAAATATGTGTCAACGCCTAACTTGTCTTTTATTACCTTTTTTGCTTGTAAGATTTCTCTTTCCATCTTGCTTATCTTATCGTCAAATTTGTAGGAGTAAAAATTGACATGTTCATATGTGTGGATCCCTATTTCATGATCGTCAGCAACAACCTTTCTTGCTGTTTCTGTATCATTTTCTACTCTAATTCCGAGCATGAAAAATGTAGCTTTGACATTTTTTTCTTTAAGAATTTCTAAAACTCTTTTTGTGGCTTTTCCCGGACCATCGTCAAAAGTCAACGCTACTTTCTTTACTTCTGGATAACCATTTGCATAAAAAATTTTTGCGTTAGAAAAAGATGTAAACAAACAAATTATACTAAAAACAATATTAATTTTTTTCATTTTGTCCATATTAGTACGCTTGAAATTGCCGTTAAAACTCCAGCGTTAATTATCTGCAGCCAAAAATTATCGTTCAACTTCCAAGGAATTGCTTCAATTAAAGTAGCGGCAATAGCGCCTATTAAGGCAAACTGTATATTGAAAAGAAACAAACCAATTGTAAAACATACAGTAAAACAAACAAAACTTCCTTCTAGACTTTTGCCAGTAAAAATTTTATGACTACCTATCGTTTTGCCGACTAAAGCCGCTGCCGAGTCTCCAAGCGCAAGATACAAAAGACTTGCAAATACCATACTTTTATTAGGAAATAACACTATTGCTATAAATGCACCTGATAAAGTCCAAATTACACCGCTTATTTTCTCGGTTTCTTCAGATCTGTAAAACCCTTTGAAATTATTCTTAAAAAAATCGTTAACCTTAGGAAACTTAAATCTTATATATTCCAGTAAAATAACAATAGTCATCGCTATTGCAAGACCTTTGACAACAATATTCTTAGGCAAATACCAATATCCAAAAACATAAAGTAGCGATAACAAATGAAAAGATTTTCTTTTTATTTCGTCTTTTGGAATGCAAGCCATATTTCTTTTACTCCATTGTATATAAATTTATAGATATTAATTATATTATGGTACACTTGAAAAAAAACATTTTTTATGCTTATCGCATCTTCAAAAGCAAGAGTGGCAAGCAATATAAATATTACAATATTAACAGCTAAAATTACAACATAAGAAAAAAATGTTCCGTAAACCTTTAAATCTGGCTGCTCTATAGAAAGGATATAAATTGTCAAAGCAATATGAAAAGATACAGAAAAGCCTATTAGAAAAAGATAATACCCATACAATTGCTTTATATCCATAAACCAGCCTAAACAAACATAAACTGTTATAATAGCAATCGTATATATAGGAAAAAAATATGGAGCAAGCGTTATCCAAATATTATCTTTTGTTAAAACAACACTTCCCGAGCTTTCACCGATATTGAATTTTTTTATTCTTGCCCCACTTAAAATACCTGCTATTGCATGGGAAATTTCGTGACCAAATATATAAGTTTTTATAGGCTTATAAAGAATTACTTGAAAAGTTATATAACTAAGAACTCCTATCCAAAAAGGAATGTATTTGCCGTCTGATGAGATAGAAAAAAACAAGAAATTTTTAGCAAAAGTATATCCCGCGGCAAAAACTGCAGGAACTGCAGTAAAAGCAATGATATTTCTTAAAAATCTCATCATTGTCCACCTTAAAAACGTTCAGAACGATAAACTAAACCTAGCCATCATCCTGAACGAATTATTAACTTTGCTTTGACTTAATTTTTAAACAATGCAATTCTTTTTATACAATCAGTAGAATTTTCAATTTTTTGTTATTTTGCTTTCATATCTGTGAAAGATTTAACTACAAATATCACAGCAACTACAAAAAACGCTGCCGTGAGAATATTATTCAATTGTCCTTTTGATGTAAGCGATAAAGCAAGCTCTAATGCCAAAAGTCCAAAAAGCGTTGTAAACTTAATTATAGGATTCATTGCAACTGAAGAAGTATCCTTAAAAGGATCTCCGACAGTATCGCCTACGACAGTAGCTTTGTGAAGTTCCGTGCC
>JAITAQ010000036.1 GCA_031283985.1 Endomicrobium sp.
AAAATAGCAGAAGAAAATAACAAGCCCTGCATAAATTAAACTGTATATAATGGATCCACCGCTGAACCATTCCATAATTTTCTTAGCAATAGGAAAACCAAATACCGTCCAATTGGGAGCGAATTGAGCTATAGTTAATGGAGCTGTTAAAATAGATACAGAAAATATAACTGCTATAACTCCAGACTGGTCAACTTTTATTGGAAGGAAAGAAGACTGTCCTCCATACATTTTTCTGCCTACCATTTTTTTTGCATAATGAATAGGAATTTTTCTCTGAGCAGTTTCAATCCAAACAACAGAGATCAAAATGGCAACCACAATAACCATAAGAGTTAAAATGTATAAGATTGAAATTTCTTCCATTTGAACAAGCTTTACAAGTCTCAAAACAGCATGAGGAAGTCTTTCAACGATACCCGCAAAAATTATAAGAGAGATTCCGTTACCGATACCTCTTTCCGTAACTTGCTCACCAAGCCACATTATCAAGACTGTTCCTGTAAGCAGAGTTGTAATTGTCAAGAATACCCAAGACCAAGACGGCTCTAGCACTATAGGCATACCAGAAGGAGTTGGGATCTTTGTTATCATCATAGTAAGACTAAAAGACTGTATGGCGCCTAAAATAAGCGTTCCATATCTAGTAATCTGCGTAAGCTGTTTTCTGCCCTGCTCGCCTTCTTTTGCCAACCTGTCCAAATAAGGAATTATATGAGCGCCCTGCGTTAAGCTCATAATAATAGACGCGTTGATATATGGCATAATACCCATAGAAAAAACTGACATCCTGTTGAGCGCTCCACCAGAAAACATGTCTAAAAAGCCCAGTAATCCGTTAGCATGTGCCGCAAACAAAGATTTTACAGCTTCACTATTGATGCCAGGAATAGGAACAGTAGCTCCTATTCTATAAGCAACTATAATAAACAATGTGAAAAATACTTTTTTTCTTAACTCAGTCACTTTAAAGATATCACTAAAACTTTTTAGCATAATCTAATCTCATTATTTTTAGACATTTTTTATAATATTATTCTTATAATCACTATATCCATTATTTATATCTACTTAGAAAATAAATACTCAGATTGTGGCATAAGTCATGGAAAAGACAATAAAATATTTATACATAAATCTAAAAGTGAAAAATGACAGACAAAGCTTTTTTGCACTTATATCTTTCATATGCCAAACACATATCTTTTCAGCCGTTATTTAACGATCTCAGCCTTTCCACCTGCTGCATTAATTTTTTCAGCAGCAGATTTTGAGAAAGCCGCTACTTTAACCATCAAGGCTTTCTTAAGATCTCCTACACCCAAAATCTTTACAAGATTTGCCTTTCCTATAAGACCTGCTTCTTTAAGAGTTTGTGGCGTAAGTTCTAAGCCTGAGTCAAACTTATTTAAGCTTTCAACATTTACAATTTCATATTCTTTACGAAATGGATTGTTAAAACCTCTTTTAGGAATTCTCCTAAAAATAGGCATCTGCCCACCTTCAAAACCTATCTTCTTTGAACCGTCGCCTGAACGAGACTTCTGTCCTTTAGAACCACGTGTAGAAGTGCGACCGTGTCCAGAGCCAACGCCGCGCCCGACAATTTTTTTTCTATGCTTTGAGCCTTTTGCAGGCTTTAAATTATTTAAACCTATCATATTTTACATCCTCTTTCTCTCTGATTTTAGCGACATATTCTTTTGAACGAAGAGACTTAAGCGCTTCTATCGTTGCATAAACTACGTTAAATGGATTAGAAGAACGCATTGATTTCGTAAGAATATCTCTAATTCCTACAGCCTCAAGAACAGCTCTTACTGATCCGCATGCAATAACTCCAGTTCCGGGAGCTGCAGGCTTTAACAATATTTTCCCAGCCCCTGAAACCCCAATAATTTCATGAGGAATCGTGCTGCCTTTAAGCTGTACTGAAACCATATGTTTTGAAGCTTGCATGCTACCTTTTTGTATAGCGGATTGTACTTCGTTGGCTTTGCCAAGACCACAGCCTACTTTACCGCTCCCGTCTCCTACTACTACCAAAGCGTTGAATGAAAATCTTTTTCCGCCTTTAACAACTTTTGATACTCTGTTAACAGCGACAACAGTTTCTTTCAAGCCATTATCATTTTGTTGTTTACCTATTTTCTCAACCAACTTGTCCTCCTAAGACTACACGCTGTATTCTTCATATCTTTATCTTAAATTTAGAAACGCTCTTAACGCTTCACTTGAGGATTTTCGCCAAAAACATATAGTTCCGTTAAAAATCCAATCCACTTTTTCTTGCGGCACCCGCGAGAGCTTTAACTTTTCCAGTAAATTCATAACCTCTACGGTCAAACACAACTTTTTTAACGCCTTTTTCAGACGCCTTTTTAGCGATCAATTCACCAACAGATTTTGCCGCCGCAACCGTATCAGTAACTTTGAGTTTTCCTTTAAGTTCAGGAGACAATGTTGAAGCTGCTACCAAAGTGGTACCCTTGCTGTCATCAATAATTTGAGCATAAATGTGTTTGTTCCCACGGTGAACACTTAAACGAGGTTTTTCTTGCGTTCCCTCAATTTTACTTCTTACTCTCTTAGCGCGATAATTAAATCTTTTATTTGAATCTTTCATCTAAAATCCTCTATTTTTTGCCTGAGCCTGTTGCAGCTTTTCCGGCTTTTCTTATTATCTTCTCACCTAAGTATCTTATGCCAAAACCTTTATAAACTTCAGGAGGCTTAACCGCTTTAATTTTAGCGGCAAATGCGCCAACTTCATATTTGTCAATTCCCATTACTGTGATTAAAGTGTTTCTATCAGGCATAAGAACTACCGTTACTTTTACAGTTGAAGGTATGGATAGATTTACAAGATGAGAGAAACCCACAGCTAAAACTAATTTCTTTCCGCCTTCTATACTGACCTTGTAACCAAGTCCTATAGCTTCAAGTTCTTTTTTGAATCCAGATGTAACGCCTTCTATCATATTAACGACAAGCCCCCTTGTTAAACCATGAAGCATATTATGCTTGCGAGATTCTCCAAGAGCTTCTACAAAAATGCTATCCCTGTCAATCTTTATATTTATTTTATTATCTATAACTTGCGAAAGCTTTCCACCGGGACCTGTTATTCCTAACAGACCATTGTTGAACTCTGCTTTTACCTTTTCCGGCATATGAACCGGTTTTTTGCCTAAGCGACTCATCGTTTGATCCTCAATATAAATTTTTTGATGACATACAAATCCCGTCTAACTGGGAACAGCTCAAAGCCGATATTACCAAACGTATCCAATAATTTCTCCGCCAACTTTCTCTTTTCTTGCTTGATTGTCGGTCATCAATCCTTTTGAAGTAGAAACCAAGGTAACGACTAATCCGCCTATAGTTTTAGGTAGGTCTTTGTAGCCTTTATAAATCCTTAAAGAAGACTTTGAAACTCTCTTTATTCCCTCAAGAAGAGGTTTGCCTGAAGCCGTATATTTGAGATAAATTCTCAAAATTCCCTGCTTCTTGTCATCTGTAATCTTATAACTTGCGATATATCCCTCTTCTTTTAAAATTTTAGCTATTTCCATTTTCATTTTTGAAGACGGAATATCAACTTTTTCGTATAGCTTTACATTCGCGTTACGTATACGTGCGAACATATCTGAAATTGGATCTGTAATCATTAAACCGACCTCTTTTAAAATTTAGTGCTGACTACCAGCTTGATTTTGTAAGTCCCGGTATTTCGCCATTGTGCGCTAATTTGCGCAAACATATTCTACAAAGACCAAAATCTCTATAAAAGCCGCGCGGTCTTCCACACAAGCGACATCTGTTTCTGTACCGCGTTGCAAATTTCTGAGGTTTACGCATCTTTGCTTCTGCTGAAGTTGTTGCCATAGAAAAATATCCTCTGCTTTATTTGTTTTCTCTTTTTTTGAACGGCATTCCAAGATGTTCCAACAACGCTTTCGCATGCTCGTCTTTCTCAGCTGTCGTTACAACAGTAATATTCATTCCTCTTGCTTTGTCTGAGTTCTCAACGTTAATTTCAGGAAAAATATACTG
>JAITAQ010000006.1 GCA_031283985.1 Endomicrobium sp.
GAGGCTTTTTGCCTCAAGGGGTTAAATGAAATGATAAAGACAGTTTTTTCAAAAGGTAAACTTGTTGCAAAAACAGGCAACGAAGTTATGGCGGAAGCAATGCGCCAAATAGAGCCGGACGTAGTAGCGGCATATCCTATAACCCCTGCGACAGAAGTTGTGCAGATATTCTCACAATTTGTCGCTGACGGCGTTGTAAAAAGCGAGTATGTAGCTGTTGAAAGTGAACATTCTGCAATGTCAGCAACTATAGCGGCTTCTGCAGCTGGAGCTAGAGCTATGACTGGTACTTCTTCGCAAGGATTGTGCTTTATGTGGGAAATGCTCTACATCGCTTCGGGTTTGAGGCTTCCTATAGTTATGGCGGAAGTTAACAGAGCGATTTCCGCTCCTCTTAATATTCACGGCGACCAGTCAGACACAATGGGTGCAAGAGATTCAGGCTGGATTCAAATTTATTCAGAAAATTCTCAAGAGGCCTATGACAATATGATTCAAGCTATAAGGGTTGCCGAAAAGGCAAAACTTCCTACGCTTGTAACGACCGATGGATTTATTATTTCCCATTGTATGGAGGTGGTAGAGCTTTATCCAGATGTTGATGTAAAAGCTTTTGTAGGTGAGTATAAACCTGAAAGATGCTTATTGGACACAAAAAAACCTTACACTTTAGGTTCAATTGACTTACAAGACTATTACTTTGAACATAGATACCAGCTTGCTCAAGCTATGAGAGACTCAAAAGAAATAATCTTAAACGTAGCCAAAGACTTTGAGAAAACGTTTGGTCGTAAGTATGAAATGTATGAGAAATTTATGCTTGACGATGCTGAAATTGCAATAGTAGTTATCGGATCAACAGCTGGAACTACAAAAGTTGTTGTAAACGAGTTAAGAGAAAAAGGCATTAAAGCCGGTCTTTTGAAAATAAGAGTTTTTAGACCTTTTCCAACGGAACAGATTGCCAAAGATTTGGCTCATATAAAAGCTATAGCTGTGTTGGATAGAGCTGATTCTTGCTCAGGGGCTTTTGCTCCTCTACATGCGGACGTTGTGTCCTCTTTGTACGCCGCAGGAGTTACAACACCTAAAGTTGTAAATTATGTTTATGGGCTTGGTGGAAGAGAAAACAACACTAAGCATATAGCTGAGGTTTATGAAACTCTTGTCAAGATAGCTTCAGGAGACCAAAAGCCAGCTAATCAAGTAGAATATATAAATGTAAGAAAGAAATAGAAAGCTTTAAAAGCTTAAGCTTTTAGGAGATATAAAATGGTAAATTTAAAAGATTTGAGTAAAAATCCGGAACATATAACAGGCGGACATCGTCTTTGTGCAGGTTGCGGAGCGGGTATAGTTGCTAGACAGGCTATGATAGCCGCAGGGAACACACAGGTTGTTGTTACCAGTGCGACAGGTTGTTTGGAAGTTTCAACTACTATCTTTCCCTATACGGCTTGGAAAAATTCCTTTTTTCATAGTGCTTTTGAAAATTCTGCGGCGACATGTAGCGGTATAGAAACAGCTTACAGAAGTTTAAAGAAGCAGGGAAAAATAACGGAAGATATTAGATTTATTGCATTTGGCGGTGACGGTGGCACATACGACATAGGTTTGCAGTCTTTATCAGGAGCTATGGAAAGAGGGCATAGAATGCTTTATATATGCTACAACAACGAAGCATATATGAATACTGGTATACAGAGATCTGGAGCAACGCCTCTCGGTGCGCATACAACCACAGCTCCAGCTGGAAAAGTTCACCAAGGAAAAGAGCAGAGCAGAAAAGATTTAACGCAGATAATGGTAGCTCATAATATTCCTTATGTCGCTCAAGGGTATGTAGGAAACTGGAACGACTTTATAACAAAAGTACAAAAAGCTTTATCAATAGACGGTCCGTCGTTTATAAATATTTTGACACCATGCAGGCTGGGCTGGAACTATAAGCCTGAAGATACAATGTCTCTTGCAAGACTTGCTGTTGAAACCTGTATTTGGCCTTCTTTTGAGGTTGAGTATGGTGTTTACAAAATAAACGTTATGCCCAAAGCAAAGAAACCTGTAACAGAGTTTTTAAAGCTTCAGGGTAGATTTAAACATCTTTTTAAGATTGAGAATACTCCAATTCTTGAAACTATTCAGAAAAATGTTGACAACAATTGGGAGTTTTTGCAACGTAAAGCTTCAGCAGGCTGTCAGGTATAGATTTTTAGTTTCTAACTTGAAGATTAGTCATCAGCTGATATATTTTTGAATGTTTTATAAATATAAAATGATGCGTTGACATTCATTAGGTCAATTTATAGAATATTGGTATGGAAAATATTGAAATTTTATCTGTTAAAGTTAGAAAAGCAGCTGAAAAATTAAAAAAATTTACGAATGAAAATCATAAATTAAAGTTGGAAGTTGAATATTTGAGAAAAGAAAATGAACGCACTAGGACTATTGTAAGCGAATATGCGGCATTAAAACGAACCGCAAAAGAAACAGTTTCTAGAGTAGAAAGAATAATGAAAAAAATTGATACGGTAAAGGTTTTGTAATATGGCTACTACCCGTGAAAAAATAATGGGAAGAGATATAGAATTTAATATAGACAATTTAGATGAATTAAGTTTTAACAGGATCGTAAATTTTGTAAATGAGCAGTGGATTGAAGTAAAAAAAGAGAATTTTAATGTGCCCGACACGCAGAAAATAGCAGCTTTAACCGCTGTAAAAATAGCGGCAGAACTACTTAAATTAAGAGATTTGCAAGAAAGTATTTCAAATAATTATGATAAGAAAATAAAAGACCTAATTAGTCAACTTGACGAGTCTGATTACGTGAATTGAAATATTTTTATAATAATCTGCGATGTTGGTGTGTTTTAGCCAGTTTGTTCCTACAAGTCAACTTTAGAGAACAGCAGTCGAGTATATGCTCAGCTCATAGGGTTTATGCCACTGTGTGTAGTATCTCATTTAAACAAAGAGTGCTTTAAACTGGTTAAAACTATGGCATTGCGGGTTTTTCTATTTTATGAAACAAACAGATTTTTTTAGTGAGGCAGCAATCCAAAAAAATAAACCATTGGCGGCAAGAATGGCGCCTTGTTGCTTTGAAGAGTTTATGGGACAGGATAACATTGTCGGAAATGACAAGTTGTTGCGCCGCACCATAGAAGCTGACAATCTTGGTTCTGTTATATTTTTTGGACCGCCTGGAAGCGGAAAGAGTGCATTGGCGAAAATAATAGCTTCAAAAACAAAATCATATTTTGAAGAGGCAAATGCTGTAACTATAGGAATATCCGACATAAGAAAAATAATAGAGTCAGCTAAATCTAGATCGGAACTATCAGGCAAAAAGACTATCTTGATGCTTGATGAAATTCATCATTTTAATCGCTCTCAGCAAGACGCTTTACTCCCAGATGTTGAAAGAGGAATCATAACGCTAATAGGCATAACAACAGAAAATCCGTTTTTTTATATTAACGCGGCGATTATTTCAAGAAGCACTGTTTTTGAGTTTAATTCTTTGTCGCAAAAAGCTTTATCTACTATTATGGAGTCAGCTCTGAATGATAAAGATAAAGGTCTTGGAAAGTACAATGTCAGAATGTCCGAAGAAGCAAAAAAACATCTTATTGCCAATTCGGGTGGTGATGCAAGAAAGCTTCTCAATGCTTTTGAAATAGGCGTTCTTTCAACAAAAGTAAATAAGGACGGTGTTAGGGTTTTTGACATAAACGTAGCTCAAGAATCAATGCAGAAAAAAGCAGTTGTTTATGATCGTTCAGGAGACGCTCATTACGACCATATCTCGGCGTTTATAAAATCAATGAGAGGAACAGATCCTGACGCGGCTGTTTATTGGTTGGCAAAGATGCTTTCTGCTGGTGAGGACCCACGTTTTATCGCTAGGAGAATAATAATTTGTGCTTCTGAAGATGTAGGTATAGCGGATCCTAGAGCGTTGATTCTTGCCGTTTCTGCTCTTAATGCTGTTGAGTTTGTAGGTATGCCTGAAGCTAGGATTATTTTAGCTCAGGCAGTTATTTATGTTGCATGCGCTCCAAAATCTAATGCTTCTTACTTAGCAATTGAGAATGCGTTGGCTGAGGTTAAAAGTGGCAAAGATAGAAATGTTCCGAATCACTTAAAAGACGCAACTCTTGACAGAAAAGAACTGTGTCATGGAAAAGGCTACAAGTATCCACACGATTTTGAAGGACATTATGTCAAGCAGGAATATTGGATAGATCCTGTGGAGATTTATACGCCTACAAAAGAAGGATACGAGGGTAAAATACGTGAGCGATTACTTGGAATTAGAAAAAAGAAAAGTGAGATCTGAGTTTTTGTCTATGAGAAACAGACTTGATGTGACTTCGGCTTTAGTTTGCAGTACTGCTATTTTTGCCGCACTTAAAAAGCTTTCTCTATATAAGCAGTCGAATACTCTTATGATTTATTTGTCTTATGGTTCAGAGGTTATAACTGATTTTATTGTAAAGTCAGCTATTGGAGAAGGGAAAAATATTGTTGTTCCTGCGATAAAAAATTCCGGAGATTTGTTTATGCAGGCTGTAAGAATAATAAGTCTTGAAGATGCCAATCAGTTAGTTTACGGAATAAGGCAGGCTGAAGTAAATTCGAACGATGTTGTTTCAAAAGATTCTATTAATTTAGTTTTGATCCCAGGCATTGCTTTTGATCTTTCGGGTTACAGACTTGGTTACGGTAAGGGCTATTATGATAGATGGTTAAAAGATGTACCTTTAAGCAAGACAGTAGGTCTTGCTTATGATTTTCAAATTACGGACAAGCTTCCAATCGGAAAACATGATCTGCCGGTTGGAACAATCGTTACTGAGCAAAGGATCATACAAACTATAAAGTGAGGATCGAAAGATGGGAGCGATTATTATAGGAGTTTTAGCGGCAATTACAGGATATGCTTTGCGTCTAGTTTATGCAAAAATAAATGTAAACTCGGCAGAGCAAGTTTCAGAAAGAATAATAAAAGAAGCAAAAATGGTTGCGGAGACTAAAACAAAAGAGGCTTTGCTTGAAGCAAAAGTCATAGTTGATAGAGAAAGAAAAGAGTTTGAGCATGATATAAAAGGAAGAAAACAATTAATACAAAACATGGAAAATAGAATCAATCAGCGCGAAGAGAATTTAGAGCGCAAGCTGGGCGACATAGACATAAAAGAAAAAGATTTAGTAGGTAAAGAGAAAGAAATTTCAAAAAAAGAACATCATCTTACAATGAAGTTTTCCGAAGTTGATAGAATAAAAGAAGAACAGAAAAAAGTTTTAGAACTCGTATCAGGAATGAGAAGAGAAGAAGCCAAGAAGGCGTTAATGAACGAGATGGAAAAAGAAGCAAGACAAGACGCGGCTATTCTAGCTCAGAAACTTGAGCAAGAAACCCGCGAAAATGCGGATAAGAAATCAAAAGAAATTCTTTCCATTGCAATACAACGCATAGCTGCAGACCATACAGCTGACATTACTACTTCAACCGTTCAAATACCTAGCGATGAAATTAAAGGAAGAATTATAGGAAGAGAAGGGAGAAATATAAGGGCTTTTGAACAAGCCACAGGAGTGGACTTGATAGTTGATGACACTCCGGAAGTTATTACTATTTCTGCTTTTGATGGCGTAAGAAGACAGACGGCTAAAATTGCATTAGAAAGATTGATAGTGGATGGTAGAATACACCCTGCTAGAATTGAAGAAGTTGTTGCAAAAGTTAAAAGAGAAGTTGACCAGCATCTTAAAGAAATCGGCGAGCAGGCTGCTATTGATGCAGGCATTCCGGGTCTTAACCTTGAGATAATTAAATTGTTGGGTAAATTAAAATATAGAACATCTTACGGTCAGAACCAGCTTCAACATACTCTAGAAGTTACATGGCTTGCAGGTGCTATAGCTGGGGAACTGGGACTGGACATTATGTTTTGCAAAAAAGCGTCTTTGCTCCACGATATAGGTAAAGCTGTTGACCATGAAGTTGAGGGAACTCATCATCAGATTTCTGCGGATATAGCTAAGAAATACGGTGAATCTCAAAAGATGATAAATGCTATTTTGTCGCACCATGAGGGAATTGAAGCTCCTGCAACACCTGAAGCTTTTGTAGTAGCTGCCGCAGATGCAATTTCGGCTGCAAGACCTGGAGCAAGAAGAGAGTCCGTAGAGCATTATTTAAAGCGCCTTGAGAAGCTTGAAAAAGTGGCTAAAGAATTTCAAGGTGTTTCTTTGGCTTATGCCGTCCAAGCTGGAAGAGAAGTAAGAATACTTGTTGAGCCTAAACATGTTGACGATAAGCAAGCTCAAGTTTTGGCTCATAATATAGCCAAGAAAGTTGAGCAAGAGCTTGAATATCCAGGACAAATCAGAATAACTGTAATAAGAGAAACAAGAGTGCAAGACATAGCCAAATAAAATATGAGAATTGAGAATAACGCGATAATGACGAGCGTTTAGTTTATAGTGTTTCTCAAGTAATCGACATGAAGACTGTATGAAAGAGTCAGGCTCATACCCTAAATAGATTATTGCAAACCATTATGCACTGCAAGAGTGCAGGGTAGCGATGCTGAAAAGGAAATCACAAAAGCTATAAAATACTTAAACGATAATTATAAAGACTTAGATGTTCTTCTTATTGGTGGTGATGGATTTAATATTCAACAATTATCTTGAGCGATTTGAAAGATTGAAGCCTTCAAGAAGTTTAATAAAGCCGTATTTAATATATGAAGATAAAATAACTTACGTTGATGATATGGGCAAAAGACTTAAAAAATAATGCAGAAAGATTTTTTGAAACGAAGTTTGAAAAATACCACTTATAAATTAAATATATTGTCCTCTTTGGCTGTTTTGGAAAAAGGCTTTTCAATTTGTTTTCCAAGTAATAATAAAATTATTAAAAATTCAAGCGAAGTCAAAAAAGGCGATATTGTGAATATAAGACTTGCGTCTGGCAGTTTTAGCGCCGAGGTAAAATTTTATGACTAAAAGGCAATTAAATTTTGAAAATTCTTTGCAAAGACTATAAGCTATAGTTTCAGAAATGGAAAACGTCGAGCTTGATTTGGATAAAGCCTTAGCTTTGTTTTCTGACTGATCGCCGTTCGTAAAATTTTGCTCCGAAAAACTCAACGCAACAAAAAAGAAAATTGAAATTATAGCTTCTTCAGGAGAAATAAAGTCTTTTAAGGAGTAAATTTTGCAAAAAGTTAATTTAAAAAAATATTTGTCAAAAAGAACAAAATATGTAAACTCGGCATTAAAAAAATTTTTGCCTAAAGACAATTCTATAATTTCTCAAGGTATGCGTTACAGCGTTATGGTAGGCGGAAAAAGACTTCGTCCTATTTGTGTTTTTTTAGCTGCGGAACTTTTTGGCGGCAAAGCTAAAGATGTTCTTCCCGCAGCTTGTGCGGTAGAATATTTGCATACATACTCGTTAGTTCATGATGATTTGCCGGCTATGGATAACGATGATTTGCGCAGGGGAATGACTACCAATCATAAAAAATTCGGAGAAGCAGCTGCTATTTTATGCGGTGATGCTTTGCTCACGGAAGCCTTTAATCTTATAACAAAAGCTAATGCTGAAACTAAGAATATTAACAAAGCTGTAAAGGTTCTCGCTGATTATAGCGGATATAAAGGCATGATTGCAGGACAAGCCGAAGATACTCTAGAAACCGGCAGCTGGAGCGAGAAAAATAAAGAAATTTTAGAGAAAAAGTTAAAATTTATACAGATAAAAAAAACTGCGTCGTTAATAGTTGCAAGTTTAAAAGTAGGCGCTCTTTTATCCGACGCAGATGAAAAAAGTTTAAAATCATTAGAAGATTACGGAACAAATATAGGAATAGCTTTTCAAATTACAGACGATATTTTGGACGTCTATGCTGATAAAAGGCTTTTAGGTAAAAATGGTAGCGATGCAGACAACGATAAACTGACCGCTCTTTCGTTGTTTGGCAAAGAGGAATCGGAAGGAATAGCGTACAGGCATATAAATAAAGCAAAAAAGGCGTTATCTATATTCGGAGATAAAGCCGAAATATTTCTACATCTTGCAGATTATATGACATCAAGGAATTGCTGATTTTTTTAATTTGTCTTTGATATGTCACGTCATCAATCAACTTAAGGCTTTGTATAGTAATTTGTTGTTGTGCTACTATTTCTGCGTAAGTCGCAATATCCAAATATATGGTTGTTGAGAAATAATTGGTCTTAGTTAAGTGTTAGTTTTTTTGTCATATTTTATTTCAATGTTTTTATCAGAGGCAATAGTGAAAATATTAGATGTTGTGAATAATCCTCAAGATTTAAAAAAGTTAAGTAAAGAAAAATTTTCTTTTCTTGCAAAGGAAATAAGAGAAGAAATCCTCAATACAATTTCAGTAAATGGTGGTCATTTAGCGTCGAGTCTTGGCGTTGTAGAATTGACGGTTGCGATGCATTACGTGTTTGATTCTCCTCGTGATAAAATAATTTGGGACGTTGGTCATCAGTCTTATGCCCATAAAATTCTTACCGGAAGGAAAAATGAATTTAAAACAATAAGGACTCATAATGGACTTAGCGGTTTCCCGTGTAGATCTGAATCCGAGCATGACGCGTTTGGTGTAGGACATTCTTCAACTTCAATTTCTGCAGCTTTGGGTTTTGCCGCTGCTAGAGATATAAAAAATGAAGATTATAAAGTAGTAGCAGTTATTGGCGACGGCTCTATGACTGGGGGTCTTGCGTTTGAAGGTTTACAAAATGCCGGACATCTTAAAAAAAACATGCTTGTAATATTAAATGATAATGAAATGTTTATATCGCAAAAAATAGGCGCAGTTGCAGGATATTTAGCTAGACTTTTAACTGTGGGTATGGCAAGAAAAGTTGAAGAAAAGGTGATGAAAACTGTAAGTAGATTCCGAGGTTTTGGTTCGCCTTTTAGAAAGTTTATAAAAAGAGCTAAAGTAATACTTTTTCCAGGCATGCTTTTTGAAGAAATGGGATTTACGTATATTGGGCCTGTGCAAGGGCACGACATCAATAATTTAACAGTTATTCTTGAGAATATCAAAGACATGAAAGGTCCTGTTTTATTGCATGTTATTACAAAAAAAGGCAAGGGATACGCTCCCGCTGAAACTGAACCGATAAAATTTCACGGAGTAGATAAGTTTGACATAAAAAGTGGTGAAATTATAAAAACCAATGAGGCTACATATACAAAAGTTTTTTCTGACACTCTTATAAAATTTGCTCATTACGATAAAAAAATAGTTGCTATAACTGCCGCAATGCCTGAAGGAACTGGACTTGATAAATTTGCTAAAGAGTTTCCTAACAGATATTTTGATGTAGGTATTGCTGAAGAACATGCCATTACTTTTGCCGCTGCTATGGCAGCGGACGGCATGAAACCTGTTTGCGCTATTTACTCAACATTTATGCAAAGAGCTATAGATAATATTATACATGATGTGGCTTTGCAGAATCTTCCAGTTATCTTTGCTTTGGACAGAGCGGGTCTCGTTGGCGAAGACGGGGGAACTCATCACGGGGCTTTTGATTTGTCTTATCTGAACTATGTACCTAATTTAATTATTATGTCTCCTGCAGATGAGAACGAATTGCAGCACATGTTAAAAACAGCACTAATCTCCAATAAAACTTGCGCCATACGTTATCCTAGAGGAGCAGGAGTAGGGTGCAAACTTGATAAATATCCATGTGTTTTAAAAATTGGGAAAGGGACTGTTGTAAAAGAAGGTGATGATATTTGCTTTCTTGCTATAGGAAGCCATGTAAATACGTGTTTAAAAGCTGTCCAACTGTTAGGAAAGGAAAATATAAGTGCTTCTGTAATAAATATGAGGTTTTTAAAGCCTTTGGACGTTGACATAATAAAAGAAGTTCTTTCAAAAACTAAGAAATTTGTTACGGTTGAAGAAAATTCTTTAATCGGTGGGTTTGGCGAAAGCGTAAAGAATGTGCTATTTGGTACTGGAGCTGAAGTTGAATGTATAGGTCTTCCAGATAAATTTGTAGAGCATGGAAATGTAAAAGTACTAAGAAAAAAGTACGGTTTTACACCTGAAGGAGTAGCCAACAAAGCTTTAAAGATGTTTGCAGATGGAAAAAACTAAGAAGAAGAAACGTTTAGATATTTTAGTGTTTGAAAAAGGCTTTGCGGAAACAAGAACCAAAGCCCAAGCCTTTATAATGTGCGGCAGTGTTTTTGTGAATAATCAAGTTCACTACAAACCGAGCGTATTGGTCGGTGACGAAGATATAATTGAAATAAAAAATATAAATCCTTATGTTTCCAGAGGCGGACTAAAATTAGAGTCGGCTTTGAGGGCTTTAAATATTGATGTTAAAGGCTATATTTGTCTTGATATAGGGGCATCAACAGGCGGCTTTACAGATTGCATGCTCCAAAAGGGAGCTATTAAAGTTTATTCTATTGATGTCGGTTCTAGGCAGCTTCATTATAAATTAAGAAATGATAAAAGAGTAGTAAATATAGAAAACGTCAATTTTAGATATTTTGACGATGTTTTATTAAAAGATAAAATAGATTTTACGACTATAGATGTTTCTTTTATTTCGCTTGATAAGATTTTGCCAATTGTATATAAAATCATTTGTGAAAATAGCTGTGTTTTAGCTATGATAAAACCTCAATTTGAACTTGACCCGTCGGAAATAAAGAAAGGCGTTGTAAGGGATGATAAGTTGAGGCAAAAAGCTATAAGTAAAATTAAAAATTTTGCTTTAAGTTTGGGATTTAAGATAATTTCTGAATCTGACTCAGAACTTAAAGGACACAAAGGAAATCTAGAATATTTTGTTTTACTAAAAAAGTAAAGGTGATAAACATGACAGAATATAATCATTTAGAAGTGGAAAAAAAGTGGCAGAAAAAATGGTCTGAAAGCAAAATATTTGAGAGTAAAGAAGACTCTAAAAAAGAAAAATATTATTGTCTGGAAATGTTACCTTATCCTTCAGGCGATCTGCACATGGGACATGTCCGTAATTATAGCATAGGAGATGTTTACGCTCGTTTTCATAGAATGAAGGGCGAAAATGTTTTATATACAGCAGGTTGGGACGCTTTTGGTCTTCCTGCTGAAAATGCGGCAATTAAAAATAAAATACACCCTGCAAAATGGACTAAACAAAATATTGCCCGTATGAGAGAACAATTGAAAGCTTTAGGGTTTTCCTACGACTGGAACAGAGAAACCGCAACATGTGACCCTGAATATTACAAATGGACTCAGTGGTTTTTTATAAAGATGTGGGAAAAAAATTTAGTGTTTAGAAAGAGCGCTAATGTTAATTGGTGTCCGTCATGCCAAACAGTTCTTGCAAACGAACAAGTTTTAAACGGCGTATGTTGGAGATGCGACAGCCATACCGAGCATAGAGACTTGGAGCAGTGGTTTATAAAAATCACAGATTATGCAGATGAACTTTTGGAAGGACACAAACAGCTTGGTGGATGGTCAGAGCAGGTTTTATCAATGCAGAAAAATTGGATAGGCAAATCTTATGGAGCCGAAATAGATTTTAAAATTTCATGTTCTGATAAAAATTTAAAAATATTTACCACGCGTCCTGACACAATCTTTGGCGTAACTTTTATGGTTATAGCTCCCGAGCATGAAATAATCAATGAGTTGAAATCTAAAATTAAAAATTATAAACAAGTTGCCCAATATATTCTTGCAAGTGGCAAAAAATCAAATATAGAAAGGGCATCAAGCAAAGAAAAAACAGGAATAAGGCTGGAAGGTATAAATGCCTTAAATCCCGCTACGAGGAAAGAAATCTCTATTTTTACAGCAGATTATGTTTTAACAGGATACGGCACGGGTGCTATTATGGCTGTGCCTGCCCATGACCAAAGAGATTGGGAGTTTGCTAAAAAATTTGATGTTCCTATCATAGAAGTAATAAAAGGCAATAATTCTGACATAAGCAAACATGCTTATGAAGATGAAGGGATTCTTGTAAATTCCGGAAAATTTTCTGGAGTTAAATCTTCTGATGCTTTTGATGCTATTTCAAGCTGGATTGAAAAACAAGGGTTTGGAACAAAGACTGTAAATTTTAAACTTAAAGACTGGTTAGTTTCAAGACAGAGGTATTGGGGCACTCCTATACCAATGATTCATTGTAATCACTGCGGCATTGTCTCTGTTTCTGAAAAAGAGTTGCCTGTTCTGCTTCCTGAAGACGTAGACTTCCTAGGATCAGGTGAGTCCCCTTTAAAGACAAATAAGACATTTGTAAATGTTAAATGTCCAAAATGCGGTAAAGATGCGAGCAGAGAAACCGACACAATGGATACTTTTGTTGACTCTTCGTGGTATTATGTACGATATTGCGATTCGCACAATGACAATGCTCCTTTTGGCAGCGTAAGAGCAAATTATTGGATGCCTATAAATCAATATATCGGCGGAATAGAACACGCTTGCTTGCACCTGATATACGCCCGTTTTTGGTTTAAAGTCATGAGAGACTTAGGTCTTGTAAAGTACGATGAACCTTTTACGAATTTGCTAACTCAAGGAATGGTAACTCTCGGCGACAGTGCAATGTCAAAATCTAAAGGAAACGTTGTAAGTCCTGACGAAATACTTCCAAAGTACGGAGCTGATACAGCAAGATTGTTTATTCTTTTTGCAGCGCCACCTCAGAAACAGCTTGCTTGGTCTTTTGATGGAATAGAAGGGTGTTGGAGATTTGTAAACAGAGTATGGCGTCTTTTTGATGCTGTAAATACAAAGTCTATAACTGCTGCTTCTCAAAAGGATAAAGACGATATTTTGAGAACTATGCATAAGACCGTAAAGAAAGTTACGTATGATATTGAAAAAAAATTTCAGCTTAATACAGCGATTTCATCAATTATGGAACTTGTGAACGAATTATATTCCTACAAATATCATGCTAATGACGACGGAGTATCGTTGGAAGTATATAAGACATTGATATTACTGCTTGCTCCTATTACTCCTCATTTATGTGAAGAAGTTTGGGAAAAACTTGGAAATAATGAATGTATTTCAATTCATACATGGCCTGTTTTTGATGAAAATATGATCAAAGAATCTTCTATTGAAATTCCTATACAAGTAAATGGAAAATTAAAAAGAAGAATAACTGTTTCTGCCGATGCGAACGAAGATGAAGTAAAGAAAGCTGCAATCTCAGATGAGAAAATATCAGCTTATTTAAAAGACAAACAGGTAGTTAAATTTATATACGTTAAAAATAAGATAGTTACTATAGTGGTAAAGTAATTATGTGGAGTCTCTGTGAAAAAAATTATTACTTATTTATCTGCGGTTGTTTTGTTTATAACTCTCAGTTCATGCACATCTCCATATGAGCAGGCAGTTCAACTATTGCCAGAACATGTTAAAAAAGTTTATGTTAAACCTTTTGGGAATAATACTAATCAATTTGGGATAGAGTCAAAATTTACAAACGAAGTTATAGAAGAAATAATTAACAGCGGGCGTTTATCTTTAGTAAACAAAGAAGAAGATGCAGACGGAGTTCTTACGGTGACAATTAAGAGATATATTTTGCAGCCGCTTACCTTTGATATAAACAATGTTGCAGAACAATATAAAATGTGTATTATTGCAAGTGTTTCATTAGTTGATAATGACAATAACGTGACTCTATGGAGTGAGCCAAATATGGAAGGAATACAAATTTATCGCGATATAAATAGAAGACCAAGCGGAGAAGATTTTATAGGCGATGGAATGAGTGAAGAAGATGCAAGACAAATTGTTTGGATTCAGATGTCTAGAAATATTGTAAGAAGGGTTAGTAAAGGTTTTGTCTCTGCAACTAGCATAGCAGAAAAAAAAGTTCCTGCGCAATGATTAAATATATTGTTAAAAATAAAACTATGAAAAGAATAAAAATTCGTTATATTATATTGCTAGTTTTTCTCTTAATTTTGATTTTTAATGAAGGAAATAGGACACTTATTAGGCGATGTTTTGAGATAAATAAATTAAATAGAAGTATTAAATATGCTCAATACCAAAACGAATTGCTTAACAAAAGAATATATTATCTTGAAAATGAGCCTTCTTATTTAGAAAGAATGGTTCGCAGCGAATTAAACGTTGCAGCGCCAGATGAAATAGAGTACAGGTTTTCAGTTATTGACTAATTTTAAGGCAGTTTTATAAGTTGACCATCTCTATATTTACACATCTTAAAGTATTATATAAAATCCTATTAGTTGCTAAAATTTGCGTTTTCGGAAAGAATTCACATTAAACGGGAAAGCGTTTTTTATACAAAATACTGCCAGAGGAGTTTCCTGTGGATGTTGATTTTGGTATTTCAAACGTTTCTCAGTAAAAAGAGATTGTAAAATGTGTGCAGACGGTGTAGAAATAATAGAGCAATATAAAGTTAATGCGGCGGCAAAACTAGTGAATTATACATCTGAACTTAAAAAAGCTATTGTCCTCAATTGATATAAAAATTATTAAAACATTTTTTAACTTTTTCATCTGTAAAGTTACTAATATTCTGATTTATATGAGTATATCTGAACAATAATTTTAGGGATACTAGGGTTTTTGTTTTAATTTTCATATAATAACTAAATGTTGCATTTTTCTTTCTAATTTGTATAGCAGATATTTAGTTAATCCTGCTTACAAAAAAGTAGAGGTTTGACATAATTTATAGAGAAAATTTTTTTCATCGTGGTAATAATATTGTCATTATTTACATTGTGTTAATGCTTGTTGCTTGAATAGGATGAGTGATGATGAGCAAAGAAATATATATGCATCCATCCAGCTGATGAGGAAGAGAAAGGTCAAGCACTTTTAGAGCATATCAGCTCTGCAAGTGCAATATATGCAGTGGAGAAATTGAATCCTATTATCTGGCTCCTTAAATAATTATACTATAGATTTTAAGTCTATGAAAATAAAATTAGGAAGGGGAATATGCAATTAAAAAATCAAATTTATCAGAAATATTTAGTTCAAATAAAAGAAAAATTAAGAAATAGAGATTATCGCATAGGGCTAGATTTGGGTGTTGGTTCCATAGGTTTTGCGATACTGTCTATGGAAGAAAACTCAGATAAAAATTTATTACCTAAAGAAATAATAATGTCTGGTTCAAGGATTTTCAAGGCGTCTGATGGTGCCATAAATAGAAGAATGCAAAGAGGACAAAGAAATAATCATAGACATACTAGAGAAAGAATGCGGTATTTATGGAAGCTTTTAGCGTCTAAAAAATTAGCTTTACCGATTCCAGATAATTTAGAAAAAAAAGAAAGCTCATTGGAGCAGGAAACTTCGTCTAAAAGATTTCCTGCAGGAGTTTTACAAAAAGACGTATATGAACTAAGAGTTAAAGCGCTTGACGAGAAATTATCCCTGCAAGAAATAGGATATGCTTTATACCATATTGCAAATCATAGAGGTTCTTCTGCAATAACAATAAGAACTTTTGAAGAAGATTCTGAAGAATCTCAAAAAGAAAATACGAAAAATAAAAAAATAGCCAAAAGTGTTGGACAACTAATGAAAGAGAAGTCTTATAGAACTTACGGCGAATATCTTTACAGAGAAAAATTTGAAAACAAACATAAAAGAGAAAAAGTGAGCAACACTACAAATAATCATAAATTTTCTCCTACAAGAGGTTTTGCAATTAAAGAAGTGCGATTAATTTTAAAAAATCAAGCAAAATATCATAAAGAATTAGCTGACGATTATATTGAAAAAATTGTTAAAGCAATAGATTACGAAACGGAAAGGTTAATACCCGAAAGCGGATATTGTATATATTTTAAAGATGAAAAACGCTTGCCTCGTTCTCATAAGTTAAATGAAGAACGTCGTCTTTGGGAAGCTTTAAATAATGCAAGATATTTTCAGGATGTTGTTGATAGAGATACAGGTGAAATTACAAATTGTGAAGAAAAAAAGTTTTCAAAAGAACAAAAAGAAAAATTATTTGAGTATCTTTTATCGGGAAAAGAATTAACGCAATCGCAAACAAAGAAATTGCTAAATTTAGAAGAGGATTCTCAAAATATTGTTTTACAGGGAAGAGATAAAAAGACACAAAAAATAAAAGGTTATAAATTACGAGTGCTGGAAGATATGCCGTTTTGGGGAAGATTATCCGAACAGCAACAAGATCAATTTTTATACGATTGGAATTCTTATCCAGACGAAAAAGTTTTGGAAGATAAACTTAAAAAGGAATACAAATTAACGGATAAAGAAATAGAGGAAGCTTTTGATAAAATTGTGCTAGCGTCTTCATATGCATCGCTTGGAAAAAGTGCTATGAAAAAAGTTTTAGAGAAAATAAAAGATGGGTTATCTTATACAGAAGCAATAGAAGAATCTTTAAACGAGGGCAAGTTAACAAAAGACAAACAATCTGTTAAAGACAAATTGCCTTATTATGGTGTCGTTTTGCCTGAAAGCACTCAAGCGGTAATTGCAAAAGGCTTTTCAAAGCAATTTGCTGAAAGAAAATATAAAACGCCTTATACAAATAAAGATGAATTGAACTATGGAAGAATTGCAAATCCCGTAGTTCATCAAACACTAAACGAGCTTCGCAAATTGGTTAACGAAATTATAGAAATTTTTGGGAAGAAACCTGTAGAGATAGGTTTGGAAACGGCAAGAGAATTAAAAAAATCTGCTGAAGATAGAGAGCAATTAAGTAATGAGCAAAATCGTAACGAAAAGAACAGAAATAGAATTTATAAAGAGTATATAGAAAAGCACCAAGAAACTATAAAAACAAGAAATGAAAATCCAAAAAAATATATTTTAAAATTTGAGTTATTTGAAGAACAAAAGCATATCTGTCCATTTTGTTTGCAGACAATAAATGTTGACGATATTATAAATAATGAAGTTGATATAGATCATTTATTTCCTTTTTCTGAAAGTGAAGATAATTCAAGGAACAATCTTGTTATTTCACATGGAAGTTGTAATGAAAAGAAGGGCAAGCGTCCTCCTTTTAACGCGTTCGGTTTGTCGCCAAAATTGAGAGATATTCAATACGATTATAACGGAATGCTTTTAAATGCTAAAACAAATCTTTTTAAAAAATCTTGGCGATTTTATCAAGGATCTTTTGAAAAATTTATAGAAAACAAGCCTATGAAAAAGAGATTTGAAACAGATAATTCTTATATTTCTAAAGTCGCGCATAAATATCTCTCATGTTTATTTGAGAAGCCAAATATATTTTGTGTTAAAGGTTTTTTGACGTCTCAGCTGCGCTTGGCGTGGGGCTTAAATGGATTATTAATCCCTTTTGCAAAAAAATTGCTATCTGGTAAGAAATTAGAAGAGCTTGAACATGATGTTAATAAAAACAAGAAAATTAGATTAGATAACAGACACCACGCGTTAGATGCTATAGTTATAGGATTTGCTTCAAGAGGTTACGGCAATTTATTAAATAAATTACATGGGCAAGGATATAAAATAAATTATAGAGATAAAAATTGGTTTTCTAAAATTTTAATTCCACCAAATAATGAAAATTTAGAATCATTTAAAAATTCTATAAACCAAGCATTAAAAGACTCTTTTATTAGCATTAAGCACGATCATAATAATAACGGTGAACTTACAAAAGCAACAATGTACAAAATTTATAATTCAATGGATGGGTATATTTTAACTACGTGCAAATTGTTAAGTGCAATAAAGTTGGAAAAATCTCCGAAAAAAAATTTAGAAAATGCTCTTTTAACATTTGAAGGCAAACACAATGAATTAGAAAATAAGGAAATAAAAAATGCAGTTGATAATAATAAAAAACTATTTGAAGATATACAAAAAAAGCTTAAAGAAGCTGAAGAATTGCTTGATGAAGAAAATAAAAAAGCTAAGACAGAAGG
>JAITAQ010000087.1 GCA_031283985.1 Endomicrobium sp.
CTCCATAAATATAATTTCCACATTAGACATTTTCAGAATTATCAAAAAAATAATTAAGAGGAATATTAATTGTGGCTGATATTTTTTAACGTTGATAATTTAGGAACTAGTTTGCCAACAATCCATCCACAATTTGTGACTGTTTTACTCTCTCTATCCCCCCCCCATTTTTTCTGCAAGCTTTTGTTGAGTAAATCCCGATTTTATTACATTTTTAATTTTAACACCTTGCATTCTAACATCCTTTTAGATTAATGTCAAACAAACAAATGTTTTTATCAAAAATTAAAATAAACACATATTTTGTGATAGAAAAAAAATTGCATTTAACAAAAATATAAGCAGAAAGTAATAATGCACCTAAAGAAGATGGAAAAAATGACCTCAAGGAGAAAATTAACAAACTTAATAGAAATAAAAATCAAAGTTGCGTTTCGTTTGCGGTCACGTGTATTTGTGGATGGAAAAGCAGACGAGCGAAAAAACTCTTGTCTGGGTGTTTTTTGTTTACTTTTTCTATTCAATAAATAAATTGTATCAAAGAGGAAAATTAATAGAAAAAATCGTTAAAAACCCTTTGGGATAAAAGTTGGATTTAAATTAGGACATGCTTACTTCTAAGTTGTTCCAAAAATGATGTGATTATTATATTAAAAATTTAAATGATGGAAGACCGTTATTCTAATAGCAAAAATTTTATCAGATTATATGAAAGCAAATCCAGAGGTTTACAAAAGAATGATAGTCGCCTAAACAAAGCGCACTATACGATGAAACTCTCATTAGTTCTTGAAATAGATGAAAAAAAACTTCTTCTCTCGTGTAAATCAACAGAAGAATATTCATCAAAAGAAGGAAACTTAAGTTCTCTATATGTTGATAAAGGAAAAGCGAAAAAATATGAGCATTTTGCGGACGCCAAAATAGATTATAAACGGAGTTATTATTTGCTCTACACTAAATCGCAAGAGATGGAGTTCTCCCAAGTCTTCTAGATCGTATTTCCCATTAGGTATCTTCTATGAGAACGGCATTCCTCTACTATATTACTACAATCTCCACCAAAATGCTTAAGATAGAGTGGGAGAATACTTTAAAATTTTAACGTGTTAAAAAAATTTTAATTACCAAGGTAATATTTTTTTCCACCAAAGCTGATGTTTTGACTCTAAAATTTTTATTTTTGTATTGCTTTTAACTTTTGCTAAACCAATTATGGAAGGTGTATAGTTTAAATAGATTTCAAAGTCATCGTTCTTGTAAGCAACTTTTTTAACTATGGCTGGAACTGGATACATATTACCGCCTTCTATCCCTCCTATCAAGTGCGCAATATAATGCGTTAAGTCTCTCTCGTCTATTATTGTTGACAGTACTGTGTCTCCATTAACAATTTTTTTTATAGGTTTTCCATTGTTGTCTTCTAATATTTTGACGTCAAGTTCTATAAACCCTAAATCATAATTCAGAGTTGATATAGAATTCTGTTTTAGGTTATAATTGGGAAGTTTTTTAAATTGAGTTAAATTTAATTCTTCATTTTCAATTTCTATAAACACTTCTGTAGGATAGAAAAAGTTTTTCATTATAGAAGAAATTTCTTCTGAGGAAATAATAATAGCTTCTTTTAAAACTTTTTGAATATAAACTTTTAAATTCTCTTCTGTTTCTTTAGTGTATATTTCCATAGCACCAGAATTTAAACGAGCTGAAAAAATAGCTTTTTCATATGAAAACCAATCCATATTTATGGCAATTTCATATGTTGCAGGATTGCGAGAAAATGTTATATTGAACCGCACAATCTCTGACGTTTTCATATTTATAATTATATGTATAAGTCCATATATGTTTTCTTTCAGAAAAATTATCTTTATTTTAAATGTTGTGATGAATTTTAAAATAAAACCTATTGCTGTAATAGCTTTTTCAAGATTGTTATTTGAAAGATAAAGCGCAAGTTCTGCTTCAGAACGTTTGCAGCCAGTTTCTTCCATTAAAATTTGAAAATAGTCTTTTTCTGTCATAAATTTATTTTTTATATTCTAAGATTGCGGTTAAAGCTATTTGCGGGGATGTGTCTTTTTATATATCTTCTTCAAACTTTCTATTGTAACATGAGTGTAGATCTGCGTTGTAGAAAGATTCTTATGTCCAAGCATTTCTTGTACGCTCCTTATATCGCAGCCTCTATCCAAAATATGTGTTGCAAAAGTATGCCTTAAAGTATGAGGGCTTGCTCTCTTTAAAATATCTGACTTAATAAACAATCTATGTACTATTCGCCTTGCCGTCCTTTGGCACATCCTTGTAGAATGATCGTTTAAAAACATCGGCGAATTTATATCAAATGGAAGCCCTACTTCGCGGCGTTCTTTTATATAGTTTAGTATTGCTTCCACGCACTTATCTCCTATAGGGACGATTCTCTCTTTATTGCCTTTTCCAACCACCGTGACAGTATTTGATATAAAATCTACATTTTTTATGTTTAAACTCATTAGTTCTTCTATTCTAAGTCCACATGAATAAAGAAATTCAACCATAGCCCTGTCGCGAAGTTTTACATTTTCTAAACTTAAAAGTTGTTGCATTTCTGTTTCTGTTAGGAATAAAGGTATTTTTTTATCTTTTTTTATTCCGGACATGCTTTGCATAGGGCTTTGTTTTATAACTTTGTTTATTATCAAAAACTTATAGAAAGTGCGTAGTGTCGTAAATTTTCTTGAAAGTGTAGATTTTTTTAATTCTTTATCGCAGATTTCTTTAAAAAATGTGCGTACGTCATATTTGCTAACATTTGATAAAAGTAATTCTTTATTTTTCAAAAACATAACAAAATCAAGCACATCTCTTGTATAAGCTCTTAAAGTGTGTTTGGAAAAATTTCTCTCGCCTTTAAGATATTTTATAAAAGAATCTATTTGCCCTGAATTTTCTTTTTCAACATTTTTTTGGACTTCGTCGCTGCTTCTTCTTTCGGAGCTTTTGGTATCCATTGTAAATTCCTGCATTTTGGGAATGCCGAACAAGTGAAGAATGGTCCTCTTTTACCTATTCTTTTAAGCATTTCAGAGCCGCATTTTTCACATTTTATGTCAGTATGTTCAGGATCAGGTTTTATTACTTTGTTGCCGTTTTTATCTATATTATACGTGGTTTTGCATTCTTCATTTTTGCATATAAGGTATTGTTTGCCTCTAAACCCTACCTTTTTAAGTAAAGGGCTTGCACATTTGTAGCATTTAATATCTGTTTCCTGCGGACCGTCTATTTTTGTGCCATTTTTATCCAGAGATATTGTGGTTTTACATTCTGGGTATTCGGAACAACCCAGAAACTGTCCATTTCTGGAATCTCTGATAACCATAGGTTTCCCGCAGTTGGGACATATTTCAGAAGACATTTGAGATTGTATTTTTTGTCTTTGTAGATTTTTCTCAGCATATCCAAGGTCCTTATCAAACGGCGTATAAAAATCTTTTAAAACGTCTTGCCACTTAGCCTTATCTTCAGCTATATTATCAAGTTTTTCCTCAACATTTGCGGTAAATTTAACGTTTACGATATTTCCAAAGTGGTTTTTTAGAACGTCGTTTACAACAATGCCAAGATTAGTTGGAATAAATTTTTTAGTGTCAAGGCGTACATATAGTCTATCAAGAATAGTTTTAATTGTAGGAGCGTATGTGGACGGTCTTCCTATTCCGTGTTCTTCTAACGTTTTAATTAGACTTGCTTCGTTGTAACGCGGGAGCGGTTCTGTAAAATGTTGCTGAGGTATTATCTGCAAAAGATTTAAAATTTCCTGTTCTATAAGAAGTGGAAGTTTTGTTTCTTTTTCATCATCATCTAAGTTGTAAACTTTCATAAATCCGTCAAATATAAGTGAACTTCCGGAAACTCTGAATATATAATCTTTTGCTGAAATTTCAGTTATTATAATGCTATATACAGCATCAGTCATTTGACTTGCAGTAAATCTTTTCCATATTAAATCGTACAGTTTAAATTCTTCAGGTGTTAGATACTGCTTTATTTCTGATGGAATTTTTTTTGGGAAAGTTGGTCTTATGGCTTCGTGCGCTTCTTGAGCATTTTTAGATTTTGTTTTGTAAGCCCTCGCTATTTTAGGAAGAAATTTTTTCCCGTAAGAAGATTCTATAAACTTTAACGCTTCTACTTGAGCACTCTTTGCTATGTTTAAAGAATCTGTTCTCATATATGTTATAAGACCTATTTCTGCACTTCCTCCGATATGAACTCCTTCGTAAAGCTTTTGTGCTATTGCCATTGTTCTTGAAGGAGAAAAACCCAAACGTCTGGAAGCATCTTGCTGCAAAGTAGAAGTTGTGTATGGAGCGTATGGAGATCGTCTGCGCTGTTTTGTTTCAACAGACTTTACGATGTATTTAGCTTCTTTTAAGTCAATTAGTATTTTCTCAGCTTCTTCTTTTGTTTTTATAGATAATTTCTCAAATTTTACATCGCCTTTAGCTGCTAATATGGCTTTAAAATGCAAAGCATCTTTATCTGTTTTTTCAAGCTCCACCTCTATACTCCAATATTCAACTGGGATGAATCTTTTAATTTCTTCTTCCCTATCGCATATAAGCATTACCGCTACAGACTGTACTCTGCCTGCAGAAAGTCCTATTTTGATTTTTTTCCACAAAAGGGGGGAAAGTTTATAACCTACAAGCCTGTCTAGTAATCTGCGTGCCTGCTGGCTGTTTACAAGACCCATATCCAAACTTCTTGGATGTTTTACAGAATCTAATATGGCTTCAGTCGTAATTTCATTAAATGTTATTCTTAAAATTTTTGAATCCGAGAGTTTTAAAGCTTCCTTTAAATGCCAAGCAATGGCTTCTCCCTCGCGGTCAAAATCTGTGGCTAAATAGACTATATCGGCTTTATCTGCTTCTTTCTTTAAGTCAGATATAACCTTTTTAGCCTTAGGTATATTAGTATATGTCGGTTCAAAACTATTTTCTATATCTATTCCAAGTTTGCTTTTAGGCAAATCTCTTATATGCCCATAAGAGCTTTTAACCTTAAAGTCTTTTTCCAAAATTTTGGATATAGTTTTTTCTTTTGCAGGAGACTCAACTATAACTAAATATTTAGGCATTATTTTACTCCTATACTTGCGATGAGTATTGTACAAATACTCAAAAATTCTGCTTAGTATGTTCTTATATATATTTGTCCGGGGGTATTTTTTATTAGCCCGGTTATTTCCAGCTTTAAAAGTGCAGCTGACGTTTCAGAAATATCAAGATTTAATTTTTCAGCAATTAAATCTGTCGGCAAGCCGTCGCTATCATTTTCTATTAAATTAAGTATTGCTGTTTCAAGCTTATCCAAACAGCCTAACCCTATTTGTTTTTTTAGTTCATTTTTTGTAAGCCAGCCAAGTTGTTGCGCCATATTTTGCGGACTTATAGCCATACAAGCTCCATTTTGTATAAGATCGTTTGTTCCTTTTGATACATTTGAATATATGCTTCCCGGTACGGCAAAAACATCTTTGCCGTAGTCTGCGCAAAATCTTGCCGTTATAGTTGCTCCGCTGCCAATCCCAGCTTCTGTAAGTAGAGTAGCTTTTGACAATCCCGCTATGATTCTATTTCTTCTTGGAAAAGTTCCCTTCTCTGGTGGTTGTTTTAAAGTGAATTCGCTTATAACAGCTCCGTTTTGCGAAATTACTTCCTGAAGTTTCTTATTTTCAGGAGGATAATTTACAAGAAGTCCGTTGCCAAGCACAGCTATTGTACGCGATTTATTTTCTAAGGCTGTTATATGAGCCAAAGCGTCAACGCCTCTGGCAAGTCCGGAAACTATAGTAATACCTTTCTTTGCAAAATAAGATGCAAAATCTGAAGTAACTGTTTTACCATAATTGCTTATCTTTCTGGAGCCGATTATTGATATTGATTCAGAGTCTTTTTCCAAAATAGTGCCTTTTATATATAAAACAAGCGGTTTGCCGGGCAGCTCTCTAAGAGGTTTTGGATAGTTGTTATCTGTATATAGGACTACAGATATACTATTCTTTTTAGCAAGTTCAAGTTCTTTTTCAGCTTTTTCAGAAACGGAACTGTTAATAATAGCTTCAGAAAGAATCGCACCAATTCCTTCAACAGACATAAGGTCTTTTTTTTCTGCTTTAAAAATAGAGCACGCATCGCCAAATTTTTCAAGCAGTCTAAAAAACCTTACAGAACCTATATCTCCTGACAAAATGAGTTTGAATAAAGACAACTCTTTTTCATTCATTGAGAAACAATTTTAAATAAATCATTTATAAGATGTCAAACTATGTATTAATATTAAACTTAAAAAGCAAGTTAGAAATATTGTATAATCTAATTGTTTTGGAAATGTATGTGCGTATGTCGTAAGTAGCAGCGTTTATTTTTTTTATAAGGTAATAAATTAATGGAAAACAAAAAATCTTTAGATACTTTAAGGCATTCTGTGTCTCATATAATGGCTGCAGCGGTAACAGAACTTTTTCCTGGAACTAAAGTCGCTATAGGTCCTTCCATAGAGGACGGTTTTTATTATGATTTTGACAGAGTAGAGCCTTTTACAAATGAAGATTTAGTCAAAATAGAAAAAAAAATGAAAGAAATAATAAAAGAAAATCATCCTTTTGTTTGCTCTTCAATATCTAAAGCAGAAGCTGTTAAAGACTTTGAGTCAAAAGGGGAAAAATACAAAGCTGAAATAGCTTCGCAAATTCCAGATGATAATGTGAGCATATACAAATCTGGAAACTTTACCGATTTGTGTAAAGGTCCTCACGTCAAATCCACAGGGGGACTAAAATATTTTAAACTTCTTTCAGTTGCAGGTGCATACTGGAGAGGATATTCTTCAAAAGAACAGCTTCAGAGAATTTACGGTACAGCATTTTTTACAAAAAAAGATTTAGAAGATTATTTAAATAAAGTTGAAGAAGTAAAAAAAAGAGACCACAGAAAGCTTGGCAAAGACTTGGATTTATTTAGCGTTAACGACACTATTGGCGCCGGTCTTGTTTTGTGGCATCCCAATGGCGCTCTTTTAAGGAATGTTATTGAGACATACTGGAAAAATTTTCACTTGGAAAACGGTTATTATTTACTGCTTACGCCTCATATAGCTAGCGAAAAGCTTTTTAAAATAAGCGGTCACTTAGAAACTTATTCTGAAAATATGTATGTGCCGATGGAAGTTGAAGGAAAGCCATACCGTGTAAAACCTATGAATTGTCCTATGCATCTTATGGTGTACAAGACAAAACTTCACTCTTACAGAGAGCTTCCCATAAGATATGCTGAACTTGGGACGGTTTATAGATTTGAGAGGTCTGGCGTTTTGCACGGACTTTTGAGAGTAAGAGGCTTTACACAGGACGATGGTCATGTCATTGTTTCTCCCGAGCAGCTTGAAGAGGAAATGCTTAGAGTTTTCAATATGGCTATAGAGTGTCTTAAAACGTTTGGATTTAACGATTACAAAATTTATCTTGCTACAAGACCTGAAAATAAATACGTAGGTGAAATATCAGACTGGGAAAAAGCTCAAGATTCTATAGAAAACGCTCTCAAAAAAACTGGATATGAATATGAGGTTGATGAAGGTGGCGGAGCTTTTTACGGACCTAAAATAGATATAAAGATAAAGGACGCCATAGGAAGACTATGGCAGTGTTCTACTATACAGTTTGATTTCAATTTACCTGAAAGATTTGATATTTCTTATGTGAATTCTTCAGG